>NZ_RHFJ01000041.1:0-31269 GCF_003718675.1 Marichromatium sp. AB32 | reverse complement strand
GAGCTGTGGCGCCTCGACCCCGGCGCGGTGCTGCCGGCGCGACTCATCGGCTATACCCTGCTCGGCGCGCTGCTCGCCGAACTCGCCGCCACCCGGCTGCGCTGGGCGCGACTCGACGCCCTGCTCGGCGGGCTGCCGCTGCTCGGGCTGGTCGCGCTGGCGGCCAGCGCCGAGCGGCTGGAGCAACCGTTCGGCGCCGGCGGCGCGCTCGCCTGGCCGGCCTTCGTCGGCCTCGGCTATCTGCTGCTGTGGCGGGTCGAGCGCCGCGCACTCGCCCCGCGAATCGGCTGGGGCCTGTTCGCCCAGGGGCTGACGACCCTGCTGGTGCTCGACTGGGGCTGGCTGTGGTGGGCGCTGGTCGCGCACCAGCCCGCCCCCGGCTGGCACGCCGCGGCGCTGGCGCTGCTCCCGGCCGTGGCGCTACTGCTGGCCACGCGGGCGCGACCCTGGCCGCTGACCTGGGCGCGGGTCCATGTCGGCGCGCTCGGCGTGCCGCTCGCGCTCGGGCTGATGATCTGGTCGATCTGGTCGACCGGGATCGCCGGCGGTAGCGCGCCCTGGCCTCGGCTGCCGCTCGTCAACCCGCTCGATCTCGTCACCGCGCTGGTGCTCGTCGCGCTGTGGCGCTGGTGGCGCGCGCTCGAGACGCACGGGCTGATCGCCCCCGGCGCGCCGGGCCGGCGAGCCGTCACCGCGCTGTTCGGGGTGCTCGGCTTCGGCTGGCTCAATCTGGTGCTGCTGCGCGCGCTGCACCATGCCTGGGGGGTGGACTACCGGGTGGCGGCGCTGCTCGACTCGGCACCGACGCAGATGGTGCTGTCGGTGAGCTGGGGGCTGTGCGCGGTGGCGCTGTTGCTGGGGGCGCGGCGCTGGCGCTCGCGCGCGCTCTGGTTCGGCGCGGCGGCGGTGCTGACGCTGGCGGTGGTGAAGCTGTTTGCGATCGATCTGGCCGCGCGCGGCGGGGTGGAGCGCATCGTCTCCTTCCTCGCCGTCGGCGGGCTGATGATGGGGATCGGCTGGCTGACGCCGCTGCCGCCGCGCGCGACGACAGCCGACGAGACAGGGCTCAGTCGCCCGTCGTCGCGGACTCGGCAGCCGCCGCCTGCTTGAGTGCGCGGTGGATGACGATGTTGAGCATGCGCAGCGTCGCCGCGATCGAGGCGAACACCTGGTTGGCATGTACCCCGCGGGTGCGTAGCTCGCCCAGGTCGGTCTGCCAGACGATGCTGCACTCGGTGAGGGCATCGGTGCGCCCGCCCTTGGGGATGCGCACCTCGTAGTCGGTCAGCCGCGGCAGGGTCAGGCCGCGCTTCTTCACCACCCGCGCGAGCGCGCTCATGAAGGCGTCGAAGCCACCGTTGCCGCTGCCCACGGCGTTATAGACGTCGCACTCGATACGGACCTTGATGCTCGCGGTCGACTCCAGGTCCATGGTCGAGGCCACCGAGCAGGCGAGCAGCTCGGCATGGTCGTAATCCTTGCTCTCCAGCACCTCGGCGATGATGAAGGGCAGATCCTCGGTGGTGATGGTCTTCTTCGAGTCGCCGAGCTCGATGATACGGCGCAACACCGTCTGCTGCTGCTCCTCGGAGAGCTCGATGTCGAGTCGTTCGAGGTTCTTCGCCAGCGAGGCCTTGCCGGCGAGCTTGCCGAGCGCGTACTTGCGTCGCCGGGCAAAGCGCTCGGGCGAGAGCCGCGAGTGGTAGAGACTGCCCTTGCGATCGCCGTCGGCATGGATGCCGGCGGTCTGGGTGAAGACGTCGGCGCCGACGATCGGCGCGTTGTCGGCGATGCGCTTGCCCGAGAAGTACTCGACCAGCTCGCTGGCGCGGGCGAGATGGGTCTCGTCGATGCCGGTGCGATAGCCGAGCTGATCGCGCAGGTTGACCGCGACCTCGGCCAACGAGGCATTACCGGCGCGCTCGCCGAGACAGTTGACGGTGCAGTGCAGCGCGCTCACCCCGGCGCGCGCGGCGGCGAGCACGTTGGCGGTGGCCAGGCCGTAGTCGTTGTGGGGGTGGAAGTCGAAGCACAGCCGGGGGAAGCGCGCGACCATGTCGGCGATCGCCGCCTCGACCTGCTCCGGGGTCATCACCCCGAGGGTGTCGGGCAGCATGAAGTGCCCCACCCCGCTGTCGGCGAGCTGCTCGACGAAGCGATAGACATAGTCCGGGGTGTCGCGATAGCCGTTCGACCAGTCCTCGAGATAGAGGTTGACGGCAAGCCCCGCCTCCTGGGCGCGGGCGACACAGGCGCGCACATCACCGACGTGCTGCTCCAGGGTCTTGCCGAGCTGGCCGTGACAGTGACGCTCGCTGCCCTTGGTCAGCAGGTTGAGCACCCGTCCGCCGGCATCACGGATCCAGTCGATGCTGCGCCCCTGGTCGACGAAGCCGAGGACCTCGACCCGCTCGGCGAGTCCGCGCCCCTCGGCCCAGCCGAGGATCTGACGCACCGCGTCGGCCTCGCCGCTGGAGACCCGCGCCGAGGCGACCTCGATGCGATCGACCCGCACCTGTTCGAGCAGGGTCTTGGCGAGATTGAGCTTCTCCGCCGGCGAGAAGGACACCCCCTGGGTCTGTTCCCCGTCGCGCAGGGTGGTGTCCATGATCTGGACATAGCGTTCGGCCGACTCGCTCATGCACCCGCCCCCGTGGCGGCGAGGGTGCGCTCGATCTCGGCCTTGATCGCCTCGACCGTGGCCGGCAGCTCGACACAGCGCTGCTCGCGCTCCATCAACCCCTGCAGCGACAGCGGCAGTGGCGCGCCCTGGCCGATCGCCTGCTCGACGGCCTCATTGAACTTGGCCGGATGCGCGGTGGCCAGGCAGATGGCGTCGTCCATGCCACGCGCGGCATGGAGGCCGACGGCGGTGTGCGGGCAGCAGATATAGCCGTCGCACTCGTAGCTGGCGCGGATCTGCTCCAGGGTCTCGGCGTCGCTCGCGGCGCGGGCGTCGAAGTCGGCGCGCACCCGCGCGTGGCGCTCGGCGTCGAGTTCGATGCGACCGTGCTCACGCAGCCCCTCGAACAGCGCGCGCACCCGTGCGCAGTCGCCGTCGTGGAGGAAGTAGAGATAGCGCTCGAAGTTGGAGGCGAGCTGGATGTCCATCGCCGGGCTGAGGGTGCGGTGGACCTGCGACTCGGCGGCGTAGACCCCGCTGTCGACGAAGCGGGTGAGGA
Organism: Marichromatium sp. AB32; assembly: GCF_003718675.1. Taxonomy (NCBI): domain Bacteria; kingdom Pseudomonadati; phylum Pseudomonadota; class Gammaproteobacteria; order Chromatiales; family Chromatiaceae; genus Marichromatium; species Marichromatium sp. AB32. The sequence continues at coordinate 28,087 of NZ_RHFJ01000041.1, read as the reverse complement.
TGTCGTTGCGGTTGGTGGCGATCACCAGCCGGCGCACCGGCAGCCCCATGCGGCGGGCGAGATAGCCGGCGAAGACGTCGCCGAAGTTGCCGGTGGGCACGGAGAAGCTGACCGCGCGCTCGGGATCGCCGCCGCTGACCCGACCCCAGGCGTAGAAGTAGTAGACCATCTGGGCGAGGATCCGCGCCCAGTTGATCGAGTTGACCGCGCCGAGGTGGTGGCTGCGCTTGAACGGCAGGTCGCTGAACAGCGTCTTGACGATGCGCTGGGCGTCGTCAAAGGTCCCCTCGACGGCGATGTTGTGCACGTTGTCGTCGAGCACCGTGGTCATCTGGCGCGCCTGGATCGGCGACACCCGGCCCTTGGGGTGGAGGATGAAGACCCGGATGCGCGCCTTGCCGCGCACCCCGTAGATCGCCGCCGAGCCGGTATCGCCCGAGGTGGCGCCGACGATGTTGAGCTCACCGCCGTCACGCGCCAGCAGGTATTCGAAGAGATTGCCGAGAAACTGCAGCGCCACGTCCTTGAACGCGGCGGTGGGGCCATGGAAGAGCTCGAGGATGCGCGCCCCGCCGGCCTCGACCACCGGGGTGACCTCGGGGTGGGAGAAACCGGCATAGGAGCGATCGATCAGCGCGCGCAGGTCCTCGCGCGGGATCTCGTCGCCGACGAAGGGGGTGAACACCTCGAGGGCGAGTTCCTGAAAGCTCAACTGCGACCAGGCACGCAGGGTCGCGGCATCGACCCGGGGCAACTCGGCCGGAACCAGCAGACCACCGTCGGTGGCCAGGCCCATGGTGACCGCGTCGGCGAAACCGATGGAGGTGACACCCCCGCGGGTACTCAAGTAGTGCATCTCGTTCTCTGTATTGACTGGTTGCTGTAGACGAGCGGGCGCCGGCACCCGCGCGCGGCCTCGGACGTGCGCTCCGTGCAGGCGTCGGGAGACGATGGACGAGACGGGCAGACACCCCGGTGGTGGCGAGGCGGCGTGCCCGGAGCGTGCTCGGGGGAGCGGGCGCGGCGCAATCCGTCCCCTGCTCCCAGCGAACGCCGGGGAAATGGTTGAGAGTAAAAAACCTGGCCACGCTTGGCAACCGTGGCGTGGTCTCGGCCACGATCACCAGCGTGCCGTGATGAATGCTGCACCCGCGTCACAATGATCACCATTGAATCCGATGTCACTTCGAATCGTTGACATTGCGGCAAAGGCAACCAGACAATGCAAAGCGTGCGCCTGAACTGACAGATACGGCACACACACACTAGAAGAAAGAGAATGAGGGGGCATCTGTCGCGGTCTGACCATCGGGCCCGTGCTTGCGCGCGGCTGCCGGTCAACGCCCCGTCACCCCGAGCAATTACGCAATCCACTTGTCGATTACGGAGTGACATCGAAATGACACCTGAAAAACGGGCAGATTACTGGCGGGCGAATCTACGCCTGCTGGCGGTACTGCTGACCATCTGGTTCGTGGTCTCGTATGGGTTCGGGATCATCCTCGTCGAACCCCTGAATGCCATTTCCCTTGGGGGCTACAAGCTCGGCTTCTGGTTCGCCCAGCAAGGCTCGATCTATACCTTCGTGGTACTGATCTTCGTCTATGCGGCGAACATGAACAGGCTCGACAAGAAGTTCGACGTCGGCGAAGAGTAAGGAGCACAGATCATGACGCCTCTTGATATGTGGACCTACGGCGTTGTCGGCGCGACCTTTGCGTTGTACATCGGCATCGCCATCTGGGCCCGCGCCGGTAGCACCGGCGAGTTCTACGTCGCCGGCGGCGGCGTTCACCCGGTTGCCAACGGCATGGCCACCGGCGCCGACTGGATGTCGGCGGCATCCTTCATCTCCATGGCCGGGCTGATCGCCTTCAACGGCTATGGCGCATCCGTCTTCCTGATGGGCTGGACCGGCGGCTATGTGCTGCTGGCGCTGCTGCTCGCGCCCTATCTGCGCAAGTTCGGCAAGTTCACCGTGCCCGAGTTCATCGGTGATCGTTACTACTCGCAGTCGGCGCGCATCGTCGCGGTCATCTGTCTGATCCTCGCCTCGATCACCTATGTCATCGGCCAGATGAAGGGGATCGGCGTGGCCTTCTCGCGTTTCCTCGAGGTGCCCTACGACACCGGTCTCTATATCGGTATGGGCATCGTCGCCATCTACGCCGTGCTCGGCGGCATGAAGGGTATTACCTATACCCAGATCGCCCAGTATGTGGTAATGATCTTCGCCTACACCGTGCCGGCGGTGTTCATCTCGCTCAATCTCACCGGCAACCCGCTGCCCCAGCTGGGGCTCGGCAGCGAATACATTCAGAACGGTGTCGCCACCGGCATGTCGCTGCTCGACAAGCTCGATCAGGTGGTCACCGACCTCGGGTTCAAGGAGTACACCACCCAGACCATGGGCAACTCCCTGAACATGTTCGCCTACACCCTGTCGCTGATGATCGGCACCGCCGGTCTGCCGCACGTCATCATCCGCTTCTTCACCGTGCCCAAGGTGCGTGACGCGCGCTATTCGGCCGGCTGGGCGCTGGTCTTCATCGCCCTGCTCTACACCACCGCCCCGGCCGTCGGCGCCATGGCGCGACTCAACCTGATGGACACCATCCAGATCGGTCCGATCGGCAGCGTCGAGGGCAACCTGCTCTATGACGAGCGTCCCGAGTGGTTCAAGAAGTGGGAGGAGACCGGCCTGCTGCAGTTCGAGGACAAGAACGGCGACGGTCGCATCCAGTACTACAACGACGCCGACCCCGAGTTCGCCGCCGAGGCCGAGTCCTACGGCTGGGCCGGCAACGAGATGGTCAAGGTCGACCGCGACATCATGGTGCTCGCCAACCCCGAGATCGCCGGCCTGCCGGCCTGGGTGATCGCACTGGTGGTCGCCGGTGGTCTGGCCGCGGCGCTCTCAACCGCAGCGGGACTGCTGCTGGCGATCTCCTCGGCGATCTCCCACGACCTGCTCAAGGGCGTGATGATGCCGAAGATCTCGGAGAAGAACGAGCTGATGGCCGGACGCGTGTCGATGCTGGTGGCGATCATGGTCGCCGGCTATCTCGGCCTCAATCCGCCGGGCTTCGCCGCCGGTACCGTGGCCATCGCCTTCGGGCTCGCCGCCTCCTCCCTGTTCCCGGCGCTGATGATGGGGATCTTCGCCACCCGGATGAACAAGGCCGGGGCGGTCGCAGGCATGATCGCCGGTATCACCGTGACCCTGCTCTACGTGTTCCAGCACAAGGGCATCTTCTTCGTCCCCGGGACCTCCTTCCTGATGCCCGAGATGGGCATGGGTCAGGACTGGTTCTTCGGGATCTCGCCCAACGCCTTCGGCGCGGTCGGCGCGGTGGTCAACTTCACCGTGGCCATCATCGTCGCCAAGCTCACGGCACCGCCGCCGGAGCACATCCAGCACCTCGTCGAGGACGTGCGCATCCCGCGTGGCGCCGGCGAGGCCGGCGGCCATTGATGGACGCCGCGCTCAATCCCTGAGCGTTGACTCAAGCCCCGCTTCGGCGGGGCTTTTTCGCCCTGTCGCGGCATCCTGCGACAGGGCGGCCCAGCACGGACACCGACAACGCCGGGCCGGCGCACGCCGCCAACCACCCGGCCGAGCCACTCAGATCACGGGCACGGGACATCGACCATGGACATCGAACTGATCGAGATCCAGGAATTCCTCGCCGGCCGGCCGCCCTTCGACCAGCTGCCCGAGGAGGCGCTGGTACAGCTTCCGCGCCGCCTCCAGGTACGCTATTTCCGTCGTGACAGCGCCTTTCCGCCGGAAGACGAGGACAGCCCCCGGCTCTATATCCTGCGACGCGGCGCGATCGAGCTGCGCAACGACGATGACGAACTGATCGGCAAGCTCGCCGAGGGCGATCTGTACGACCTGCGCTGTCGCGACGACGGCGATCACTACCGCGCCACCGCCGTCGAGGACACCCTGGTCTACGCCCTGCCCTGCGGTGAACTACAGGCGTTGCGCGAGCGCCATGCCGGCTTCGCCGAACACTTCGAGCAGTCGATCTCCAACCGCCTGCGCAAGGCCCTCGACGTAGTGTGCGACACCCCGCCGGCGGGCACCGGACTGATGACGGTACGGGTGCGCAGCATGATCAACCGCGCACCGATCAGCACCGGCCCGGAGACCAGCATCCGCGAGGCGGCGGGGATCATGTCCGAGCACCGCGTCTCCTCGCTGCTGATCATGGAGGGCGAGCACCTGGCGGGGATGATCACCGATCGCGACCTGCGCAGTCGCTGTCTCGCCGCCGGGCTGTCGAGCGAGCGACCGGTGCGCGAGATCATGACCGAGCGACTGCACAGCATCGAACCCGACACCCTGGGCTTCGAGGCACTGCTGACCATGACCCGGCTCAACGTCCATCACCTCCCGGTGATCGAGCGCGGGCGGGTGATGGGACTGGTCTCGAGCACCGACCTGACCCGCTTCCAGAGCGCCAACGCCGTCTATCTGGTCGGCGACATCCATCGCGCCGAGTCCCTCGAGACCCTGGTGGAGATCGGCTCGCGTATCCCCGAGTTGCAGGTCCACCTGGTCACCGCCGGGGCCACCGCCAACCAGACCGGGCAGGCGATCAGCACCATCACCGACGCCATCACCCGGCGCCTCCTAAAGCTGGCCGAGGCCGAACTCGGCGCGCCGCCGGTCCCCTACTGCTGGATGGTCGGCGGCTCCCAGGCCAGGCGCGAGCAGTCCTCGCACTCCGATCAGGACAATGCCCTGCTGCTCGCCGACGAGGCCGGCCCCGAGCACGACGCCTACTTCGCCGCACTCGCCCGCTTCGTCAACGACGGTCTGCACGCCTGCGGCTTCATCTACTGCCCGGGCGACGTGATGGCCTCCAACCCCAAGTGGCGCCAACCACTGCGGGTCTGGCACGACTATTTCGCCACCTGGATCGTCAAACCCGAGCCGCTGGCGCTGATGCTCGCCAGCGTGTTCTTCGACCTGCGCCCGCTGCACGACCCGGCGGGCCTGTTCGAGCCGCTGCAGCAGCGCATGCTCGAGCGCACCCGCGCCAACCGCATCTTCATCGCCTACATGGCCGCCAACGCACTCAAGTACCGCCCGCCGCTCGGTTTCTTCCGTAACATCGTGCTGATCCACGGCGGCGACCACGACCATACCTTCGACATCAAGCATCGCGGCACCGTGCCGATCATCGATCTGGCACGGGTCTATGCGCTCTCGGCCGGACTCGCCGAGACCAACACCCGCGAGCGACTACGCGCGGCGGCCGAGTGCGGCGCGCTGAGCCGCGACGGCGCGGCCAATCTGGTCGATGCCTCGGAGTTCATCGCCACCCTGCGCATGCGCCACCAGGCCCATCAACTGCGCAACGGCACCAAGGCCGACAACTTCCTCTCGCCCGACGAGCTCTCGCCGCTCGAACGCGGTCATCTCAAGGACGCCTTCCTGCTGATCAACACCATGCAGGAGTCACTCGGACAACGCCATCAGGCGGGCCGCTTCACCTGAGGACGCCGGATGCCAGGACTGATCGAATGGCGCCGGCGCTGGCGACTGCGCCGCGCGCCCCAGGGGCCGCTGCGCGAGCACCTCGCCCAGCCGACGCCACGCCCACGCACCGACTGGCGCGAGGTCGAGTATCTCGCGGTGGACCTCGAGACCACCGGACTCGATCCGCGCAACGACCAGATCCTCAGCGTCGGCCATGTGGTGGTACGCGGCGCGGCCATCGACCTCGCCACCGCGCGCCGTCATCTGGTGCGCGTCGGCGGCGCGATCCCCGAGGCCAGCGCGGTGATCCATCAGATCACCGACGATCAGGCGGCCTGCGGCGGCGAGCTCGAGCCGGTCCTCGCCGAGCTGCTCGCGGCGCTCGCCGGACGGGTGCTGATCGCGCACCACGCCAGCATCGAGCTCGGCTTCCTGTCGAGCGCCTGCAGACGACTGTGGCGCCAGGGGCTGCTGACCCCGGTGGTCGATACTCAGGTGCTGGCGCATCGCACCTTCGAGCGTCGCCAGATCCCCTTTCGCGGCTCGGACCTGCGTCTCTACGCGCTCTGCGACCGCTACAACCTGCCCCGTCACGGCGCCCACGACGCGCTCGGCGACGCCCTCGCCGCCGCCGAGCTGTTCCTCGCCCAGGCGGCCTACCGCGACGACGGCAAGGGGGTGGCGCTCGGCACCTTTCTGTGCTGAGTCCGGGACGAGACAGTGGCGAGGCAGAGAACACGAAAGGAACATGACATCGCGCAAGGGTCCACGATCGTCATCCGCGCTGGAGCACATGACAGACGCGCCCCAGCGAATGGCTAGATGCCTCAGGTGTGACCGTTTACCATGTGCCCACAACAAGACGCCGGCCTCACGGTATCGACGCTGCTTCAAGCAGTTCGCCGGCACCGAATCACCCTACAAGAAGAGACCACGATAAGAGGAGACGACATCCATGTCGGAGCAAAAGGTCTATCCAGTGCCGGCGGAGACTGCCGCCAACGCCCACATCGACGCTGCCACCTACGAGGCGATGTATCGACGTTCCGTCGATGACCCCGAGGGTTTCTGGGGCGAGCACGCCGAGCAGTTCGTCACCTGGTTCAAGAAGTGGGACAGCGTCCTCGACTACAGCTACCAGGCCGACGACCTGCACGTCGAATGGTTCAAGGGCGGCAAGCTCAACGTCACCTACAACTGCCTCGACCGCCATCTCGACACCCGTGGCGATCAGGTCGCCATCATCTGGGAGGGCGACGACCCCAACGAGGATCGCAGCATCACCTATCGTGAGCTGCACGAAGAGGTCTCGCGGCTCGGCAACGCGCTCAAGGCGCGCGGCGTCGAGAAGGGCGATCGGGTGTGCATCTATCTGCCGATGATCCCCGAGGCGGCGGTGGCGATGCTCGCCTGCGCGCGCATCGGCGCCGTGCACTCGATCGTCTTCGGCGGCTTCTCGCCCGACTCGCTGCGCGACCGCGTGCTCGACTCCGAGTGCAAGGTGGTGATCACCTCCGACGAGAGCGTGCGCGGCGGCCGCCACATCCCGCTCAAGCGCAATGCCGACACCGCGCTGCAGGAGTGCCCCAACGTCGACACCGTGGTGGTGGTGCGACGCACCGGCGGCGAGGTCGAATGGGTCGAGGGTCGCGACATCTGGTACCACGAGGCCATCGCCGCGGCCGCGCCGACCTGCGAGCCGACCGAGATGGACGCCGAGGACCCGCTGTTCATCCTCTATACCTCAGGGTCGACCGGCAAGCCCAAGGGCGTGCTGCACACCACCGGCGGCTACCTGGTCTATGCCGCGATGACCCACAAGTACACCTTCGACTATCAGGAGGGCGAGGTCTACTGGTGCACCGCCGACGTCGGCTGGGTCACCGGTCACACCTACATCGTCTATGGTCCGCTGGCCAACGGCGCCACCTCGCTGATGTTCGAGGGCATCCCCAACTACCCCGACATGTCGCGCTTCTGGCAGGTCGTCGACAAGCACCAGGTCAACAGCTTCTATACCGCGCCCACGGCGATCCGCTCGCTGATGCGCGCCGGCGAGGAGCCGGTCAAGCAGACCTCGCGCAAGTCGCTGCGCATCCTCGGCTCGGTCGGCGAGCCGATCAACCCCGAGGCCTGGGAGTGGTACTACCACATCGTCGGCGAGGAGCGTTGCCCGATCGTCGACACCTGGTGGCAGACCGAGACCGGTGGTCATCTGATCACCCCGCTGCCGGGCGCCACCGCGCTCAAGCCGGGCTCGGCCACCCGTCCCTTCTTCGGCGTGGTGCCGGCGCTGGTCGATCCCGCCGAGGGCACCCCGATCGAGGGCGAGGGCGAGGGCGCGCTGGTCATCACTCGTCCCTGGCCGGGGCAGATGCGTACCGTCTACGGCGATCACCAGCGCTTCATCGACACCTACTTCAAGCAGTACCCGGGGTACTACTTCTCGGGTGACGGCGCACGCCGCGACGCCGATGGCTACTACTGGATCACCGGACGTATCGACGACGTGCTCAACGTCTCCGGCCACCGTCTCGGCACCGCCGAGATCGAGTCGGCGCTGGTGCTGCACCCGCACGTGGCCGAGGCCGCGGTGGTCGGCTACCCCCACGAGGTCAAGGGTCAGGGCATCTATGCCTATGTCACCCCGATGGCCGGGGTCGAGCCGACCGACGCATTGAAGAAGGAGTTGGTGTCGCTGGTCCGCGGCGAGATCGGCCCGATCGCCATCGTCGACCTCATCCAGTGGGCGCCGAGTCTGCCGAAGACCCGCTCGGGCAAGATCATGCGCCGCATCCTGCGCAAGATCGCCGCCAACGAGATCGACTCGCTGGGCGATACCTCGACGCTCGCCGACCCGACCGTGGTCAACGAGCTCATCGACGGCCGACTCAACCGCTGAGGACCGCCGCCGAGGCGCATGGACGCGCCGCGCCCGGGAGCACCGGGCGCGTTCGGGGCGGCGTCCGGGAACACGATTGCCGGACGCCGTCTTGATTCATTCGAGCAAACACCACACCATCGGTCCGTCTGCCCAGTTGGACGACCGCCCCTCGGGGCACGACCCCAGCCCCTGCGCTGTGACCCGATGCACCCGGGTGCCAGGCACCCTGGAAGCATCCCCGAGCCCGCGGAGGTGACTCGGGGGCGGATGGCGTCTTGCCGTCCCGAACCAGCCGCGCCCTCACCCGGCATCACGGTCACAGGCCTCCAGCGGCCTCTCACCGCAGCGGGTCGTCCACCATACCCTCGCCGCTTTGCAGGGCGACTTCACGGATGCACCCAAGCGCCGTGCCCGGCGTCCACGAAGGGACTCAGCACTCACACCTGAGACCATTCAAACAGTTGGTCGAGACAACGAGCAAACCATCCAACATGAGCCCACAACCCAGGGTCGGTGTCTTCATCGACGCGGAAAACATCCGCTACAACGGCGGCTACCAGATGCGCTACGATGTGCTGAGACGGTTTGCCGCGCGCGAAGGAGGGAGACTGCAGCGCCTCAACACCTATATCGCCTATGATATCGAGCGCGCGGACAAGGATGGTGACGAGGACTACAAGCGCAAGTGTCATGAGTACCATCAGCTGATCCGGGAGTTCGGCTACAAGGTCAACCTCAAGCACGTGCGTCACTATCGCGACGAAGACGGCAACATCACCAACAGCAAGGCCGATGCCGATCTCGACCTGGCTGTCGATGCCATGCTGCAGGCCGAGCGACTCGACCACATCCTGCTGGTCACCGGAGACGGCGACTTCCTCCCGCTGGTGCGGGCACTGCAGAACCAGGGGTGCCGGGTCGAGCTGATCGGCTTCAAGCACATCTCGGAGGAGCTGCAGCAACAGGTCGACGCCTTCTACTCAGGCTTTACCATCCCCGACCTGCTGCCGATCCACTACGAGAAGGACAATCAGTGGGGCGAGGCCGGCTCGTGCGTGCGCGGCGTCTGCGTCAACTGGCTGAAGGACAAGGGCTACGGTTTCATGCGGGTACTCAACCGGATCTCCGCCGATCTGTGGGTCACCGACACCCGCAACCCACAATCCCCCTATAGCTCGGTGTTCTTCCACAAGAGCGAGGTCGATCACGGGATCGAGGACAGACACCTGATGAGTCGGGATTTCGTGTTCGAGTTCTACCTCCAGCCGAGCGAGCAGAAAGACGGCCTGATCGCAACCAACATCAGGGACGCTTACAAGGTCAACCAGGACCACAAGAACAAGTGATCCCGCGCCCTCCCGCCCGCCACCAGCCTCGTTCGCCGCACCGTCCGAGCACGCGCGGGCGACGGTGCCACCATCCCATCGGAGCCTCGATCCCATGTCGCTAGATGCCGCCAACGTCAAGCTCTCGGGACTGGCCTTGCGTCTGGTCAGGGACGAGCTGCTCAGCGAGCAACAGGCGACCGACGCCCAGGAAGAGGCGATCCGTCAGCGGCGGACCTTCGTCGGCCACCTGGTCGGCCAGGGGCTGCTCTCGAGCCGGGCGATCGCGGTTGCGGCGGCACACGAGTTCGGCGTCCCCCTGCTCGACCTCGGCTCGGTCGAGGTCTCCGAGCTGCCGACCAATCTGGTCGACGAGCGACTGATCCGCAAACACCACGCACTGCCGCTGTTGCGGCGCGGCAACCGGCTGTTCCTCGCCGTCTCCGACCCCACCAACGACCAGGCGCTCGAAGAGATCCGCTTCAACACCGGGCTGGCCACCGACGCGGTGCTGGTCGAGGAGGACAAGCTCCAGGCGGCGATCGACAGCGCGATCGAGGCCCAGGACACGACCATGAGCGAGATCATGGACGCCGACCTGGAAAAGCTCGAGATCGCCCCGGACGAGGACGAGGAGCGCGACGACGGCAGCGAGGCCAATATCGACGAGGCGCCGATCGTGCGCTACGTCAACAAGATCCTGGTCGACGCCATCACCGCCGGGGCCTCGGACATCCATTTCGAGCCCTACGAGAAGTTCTTCCGTGTGCGCTTCCGCCAGGACGGCCTGCTCCAGGAGGTGGCCAACCCGCCGCAGACCATCGCCAACCGCCTGATCGCCCGACTCAAGGTGATGTCGCGGATGAACATCGCCGAGCGGCGCATTCCCCAGGACGGGCGCATCAAGCTCAAGCTCAGTCGCTCGCGCGACATCGACTTTCGCGTCAACACCCTGCCCACCCTCTACGGCGAGAAGGTGGTGCTGCGTATCCTCGACTCCTCCTCGGCACAGGTCGGCATCGATGCGCTCGGCTTCGAACCCGAGCAGCGCGACACCTTCCTCAAGGCGATCAAGAAACCCTACGGCATGATCCTGGTCACCGGCCCGACCGGTTCGGGCAAGACCGTCTCGCTCTACACCGCGCTCAACATCCTCAATGAGCCGGATATCAACATCTCCACCGTCGAGGATCCGGTCGAGATCCAGGTGCCTGGCATCAACCAGGTCAACATGAATCCCAAGACCGGGCTGACCTTCGCCGCGGCGCTGCGGGCCTTCCTGCGCCAGGACCCGGACATCGTCATGGTCGGCGAGATCCGCGACCTCGAGACCGCCGAGATCGCCGTCAAGGCCGCCCAGACCGGCCATCTGGTGCTCTCCACCCTGCACACCAACGACGCCCCCCAGACCCTCACCCGTCTGGCCAACATGGGTGTGGCGCCATTCAACATCGCCTCCTCGGTGCTGTTGATCATGGCCCAGCGACTGGCGCGCCGGCTCTGTCTGCACTGTCGCGAGCCGCACGAGTTGCCGCCCGAGGCGTTGCGCGCCGAGGGCTTCAGCGACGAGGAGGTCGAGGCCGGGCTGACCATCTACAAGCCGGTCGGCTGCGAGCGCTGCACCAAGGGCTACAAGGGGCGCGTTGGCATCTTCCAGGTGATGCCCATCTCCGAGGAGATCAGCCGGCTGATCCTCGAGGGCGGCAACTCGATGCAGCTCGCCGACCAGGCGCGGCGCGAGGGCGTCGCCGATCTGCGCAAATCGGGGCTGCGCAAGGTCAAGAACGGTCTCACCAGCCTCGAAGAACTCAACCGCGTCACCAAAGAGTAAGCACCCATGGCGCTGGCAGCGAAACAGAAACCCAAGCCCCCCCAGAACAAGGCCAAGGACAAGGAGAAGGCCAGCGTCTTCCTCTGGGAGGGGGTCGACCGCAAGGGCGCCCGCATCAAGGGCGAGAGCCGCGCGGCGACGATGAACCTGGTGCGCGCCGAGCTGCGCCGTCAGGGCGTCAACCCGACCAAGGTGCGCAAGAAGCCCCAGCCGCTGCTCGGCGCCCGCAAGAAGAAGATCACCACCGCCGACATCGCCGTGTTCACCCGCCAGCTCGCCACCATGATGGCCGCGGGCGTGCCCCTGGTGCAGGCCTTCGACATCGTCGGTCGCGGTCACGACAACCCCTCGATGCAGGACATGATCCTGGCGATCAAGCAAGACATCGAGAGCGGCACCGCGATGGCCCTGGCGCTCGGCAAGCATCCGCTCTATTTCGACGATCTGGTGTGCAACCTGGTCGCCGCCGGCGAGCAGGCCGGCGTGCTCGACGTGCTGCTCGACAAGATCGCCATCTACAAGGAGAAGACCGAATCGATCAAGGGCAAGATCAAGAAGGCGATGTTCTATCCTGCAGCGGTGATCGCCGTGGCGGTGATCGTCACCGTGGTGATCCTGCTGTTCGTCATCCCTCAGTTCAAGGACCTGTTCTCGAGCTTCGGCGCCGATCTGCCGGCCTTCACCCTGCTGGTGATCAGCCTCTCCGACCTGTTGCAGCAGTGGTGGTGGGCGGTGTTCCTCGGCCTCGGCGGCGCCGGCTACGGCTTCGCCGCGCTCTATAAGCGCAGCCGCGGGCTGCGCGAGGGGATCGACCGACTGGTGCTGCGCATCCCGGTGATCGGCCCGATCCTCAACAAGGCCGCGCTGGCCCGCTTCGCCCGTACCCTCTCGACCATGTTCGCCGCCGGCGTGCCGCTGGTCGACGCACTCGAGTCGGTCTCCGGGGCCACCGGCAACATCGTCTACCAGGACGCGGTGCTGAAGATGCGCGAGGAGGTCGCCACCGGTCAGTCGCTGCAGCTGGCGATGCGTCAGCGCGACCTCTTCCCCCACATGGTGATCCAGATGACCTCGATCGGCGAGGAGTCGGGCGCGCTCGACACCATGCTCGGCAAGGTCGCCGACTTCTACGAGGAGCAGGTCGACAACGCCGTCGACAGCCTCAGCAGCCTGCTCGAACCCATGATCATGGTGATCATCGGCGGCCTGGTCGGCAGCCTGGTGGTGGCCATGTACCTGCCGATCTTCAAGCTCGCCTCCGTCGTCTGATCCCGTGGCGACGCCCCGGCGTCGCCTCTCCCGACCCGCCCCAGCAAGGACTCGACCATGCCCTGGCTAGAGCCATTCCAGCAGTCCCCCATGCTGCTCTATGTCACCGTCACGCTGCTCGGACTGATCCTCGGCAGCTTCCTCAACGTCGTCATCCTGCGTCTGCCACGGATGCTCGAACACGAGTGGCGCGCGCAGTGCGCCGAACTCGCCGGCGAGTCCGACGATGCGACACCGCCGCCCGGACTGGCACGCCCTCCATCGAGCTGTCCGCACTGCGGTCACCGCATCCGCGCCCACGAGAACATCCCGCTGCTGAGCTTCCTGCTGCTGCGCGGACGCTGCAGCGCCTGCAAGACGCCGATCGGTTGGCGCTATCCAGCCGTCGAGCTGCTCACCGCGTTGCTCGGTCTCGTCGCGGCGCTGCACTTCGGCGCCAGCGTGCAGCTACTCGCCGCGCTGGTGCTGACCTGGGGCCTGGTCGCACTGGCGGTGATCGACCTCGACACCCAGTTGCTGCCCGACCGCATCACCCTGCCGCTGCTGTGGCTCGGGCTGATCCTCAGCCTGTTCGGGGTGTTCACCGATGCCCAGGCGGCGATCATCGGCGCGGCGGCCGGCTACCTACTGCTGTGGAGCCTCTATCACGCCTTTCGGCTACTCACCGGCAAGGAGGGCATGGGCTATGGCGACTTCAAGCTGCTGGCCCTGTTCGGGGCCTGGCTCGGCTGGCAGGCGCTGCCCCTGGTGGTGCTGCTCTCGGCGGTCTCCGGGGCGCTGATCGGTGGCGTGCTGATCGCGCTGCGCCGCCAGGGGCGCGACAGCGCCATGCCCTTCGGTCCCTTCCTCGCCGTCGCCGGCTGGGTCGCACTGCTGTGGGGCGAGCAGATCACCGGCGCCTACCTGCGCCTCAGCGGACTGGGATGAGCGCCATGCTGACCATCGCCCTCACCGGCGGCATCGGTAGCGGCAAGAGCACCGTCGCCGCGCAGCTCGAGCGACTCGGCGCCGGCGTGATCGATGCCGACCACATCTCCCACGCCCTCACCCGTGACGACCCCGAGACCCTGGCGGCGATCGCCGCGACCTTCGGTCGCGAGATGATCGCCGCCGACGGCAGCCTGGATCGCGCCGCGATGCGCGCGCTGGTGTTCTCCGACGCCGAGGCCCGCCAGCGGCTCGAGTCCATCCTGCACCCGCGCATCGAGGCGCGGATGTGTGCCGAGCGCGCCGCGCTGCGCACCCCCTACGCGGTGCTGGTGATCCCGTTGCTGTTCGAGACCGGACAGCAGCGTCTCGCCGATCGGGTGCTGGTGGTCGACCTCGCCGAGTCGGCACAGATCGAGCGCGTGCGGGCGCGCAGCGGCCTTGCCGACGACGAGATCGCCCGCATCATCGCCGCGCAGATCCCGCGCGCCCGTCGCCGCGCGCTCGCCGACGACCTGATCGACAACAGCGGCGACCCGCAGGATCTCGCCGAGCAGGTACGGCATCTGCATCAGCGCTATCTGACGCTGACCGCCGGGAAGAGCGACTTGCAAAGCGGTTGAGCGCGACCTAGCTTTGCTCACGCCACGTGCAAGGCAGGGAGTCTCACTCAAACCGACACGCACCGGAGGGAAGCATGCGCATCAACCCGCGTCTCGTGCTGTCCATCGCCACCGCCACACTCGTGCTCGGGGCCGCCCCGACGAGCCATGCCGCCTCGGCCTGCAAGGGTCTCGACAAGGGCGCCTGCGAGCGCAAGGGCGAATGTCACTGGGTCGATCCCTATACCCGCAAGGACGGGGTCAAGGTCTCCGGTCACTGCCGCACCAGCGGCAGCGGCAAAAATCAGGGGACGAGCAGCGGCTCGGGCGCGCGACCGGCCAGTTCGTGACCACGCCCCCGGTGCGATCCTGATCCGTCGCAAAGGAAGCGGGTATCGCACCGCTCGAGCGTCCGCAGCGGGGTCGATTTGGTGTAGGCTCCACGCCTATCGATCCCGTTGCGGCAAGATCCGAGCACTTGTCCAGCCTCCCTTGCCCAGAAAACCCAGATTGGAGCCAGCAATGCGCGTTTCCGGACGTCCGAACAGCGACCACCCGCTCGAACAACACGGCCTCTACAACCTCAACGCCGTCCATTGGAACCTCCCCACCGCGGAGCTCTACGAGCAGGCGCTCGCGCGCTACGAGGGCCAGGTCGCCCACATGGGTCCGCTGGTGGTCCGCACCGGCCATCACACCGGACGCTCGGCCAACGACAAGTTCATCGTCGAGGAGGCGGGCAGCCGCGACGACATCTGGTGGGGCGATGTCAACCGCCCG
This sequence comes from Marichromatium sp. AB32, assembly GCF_003718675.1. NCBI lineage: Bacteria > Pseudomonadati > Pseudomonadota > Gammaproteobacteria > Chromatiales > Chromatiaceae > Marichromatium > Marichromatium sp. AB32. The sequence continues at coordinate 12,975 of NZ_RHFJ01000041.1, read as the reverse complement.
ATCGACATCGAGCACTTCGACCTGGTCCATCATCGTCTCGCCTCCTACCTGCAGATGAAGGACGTCTACGTCCAGGACTGCTTCGTCGGCGCCGACCCCAACTACCGGCTGCCGGCGCGCGTGATCACCGAAAAGGCCTGGCACAGCCTGTTCGCGCGCAACCTCTTCATCCAGCCCAAACCCGAAGAGCTGGAGCACTTCGCGCCCGAGTTCACCGTCATCGCTGCGCCGCACTTCCACTCCATCCCCGGACTCGACAAGACCAACAGCGAGACCTGCATCCTGGTCAACTTCGAGAAGCGCCTGGTGCTGATCGGCGGCACCAGCTATGCCGGCGAGATCAAGAAGTCGCTGTTCACGGTGATGAACCACCTGATGCCGGGGCGCGGCGTGCTGCCGATGCACTGCTCGGCCAACATCGGCGAGGACGGTCGCACCGCGCTCTTCTTCGGTCTCAGCGGCACCGGCAAGACCACCCTCTCGGCCGACGCCTCGCGCACCCTGATCGGTGACGACGAGCACGGCTGGAGCGACGAGGGGGTGTTCAACTTCGAGGGCGGCTGCTACGCCAAGATGATCCGGCTCTCGGCCGATGCCGAGCCCGAGATCCACGCCACCACGCGTCGCTTCGGCACCGTCCTCGAGAACGTCACCATGGACATGGAGACGCGCCGGCTCGACCTCGACGACGACTCGCTGACCGAGAACACCCGCGGCGCCTATCACATCAGCGCCATCCCCAATGCCAGCGAAACCGGCATGGGCGGACACCCCGACGCCATCCTGTTTCTCACCTGCGACGCCTTCGGCGTGCTGCCGCCGATCTCGCGGCTGACCCCGGAGCAGGCGATGTATCACTTCATCTCCGGCTACACCGCGCGCGTGGCCGGCACCGAGAAGGGCGTCACCGAGCCCTCGCCGGTGTTCAGCGCCTGCTATGGCGCGCCCTTCATGCCGCGCCACCCGCAACGTTACGCCGAGCTGCTCGGCAAGCGCCTGGCCGAGCACGGCACCCAGGTCTGGCTGATCAACACCGGCTGGAGCGGCGGCCCGTATGGCGTCGGCAAGCGCGTCGCCATCCCCCACACCCGCGCCATGGTGCACGCGGTGCTCGATCGCAAGCTCGAGGGCGTGGCCACCCGTCCCGACCCGATCTTCGGGCTCAACATCCCCGAGAGCTGCCCCGGGGTGCCGACCGAGATCCTCGACCCGCGCGCCACCTGGTCCGATCCGGCCGCCTACGATGCCCAGGCACGCAAGCTCGCCGGGATGTTCCGCGACAACTTCACCAAGTTCACCGACGAGGTCGATGCCGCGATCCTCGCCGCCGGCCCGCAGGCGGGCTGATCGCGATGACCGAGACGATCGAGATCACCCGCCCCGACGACTGGCATCTGCACCTGCGCGACGGCGCGGCGATGGCCGATGTGGTGGGACACAGCGCGCGCCAGTTCGCGCGCGCCATCATCATGCCCAACCTCAAGCCGCCGGTGACCGACACCGCGCTCGCGCTCGCCTATCGTGAGCGCATCCTGGCGGCACTGCCGCAGGGGAGCGGCTTCGAGCCGCTGATGACGCTCTATCTCACCGACCTCACCCGGCCCGAGGAGATCGACAGGGCACGCGCCAGCGGCGCGGTGGCCGCCTGCAAGCTCTACCCGGCCGGCGCCACCACCAACTCCGACAGCGGCGTCACCGACATCGCCCGCATCGCCCCGGTCCTCGAGGCGATGCAGCGCAACGCCATGCCGCTGCTGGTGCACTGCGAGGTCACCGACCCCGAGGTCGACATCTTCGAGCGCGAACAGCGCTTCATCGATGACAAGCTGGTGCCGCTGCTGCGCGACTTCCCCGAGCTGAAGGTGGTCTTCGAGCACGTCACCACCGCCGACGGCGTGGCCCTGGTGCGCGAGGGCCCGGAGACCCTGGGCGCCACCATCACTCCGCACCACCTGCGCTACAACCGCAACGCCCTGCTCGCCGGCGGCATCCGTCCGCACTTCTACTGCCTGCCGGTGCTCAAGCACGAGCGTCACCGCGAGGCGCTGGTCGAGGCCGCCACCAGCGGTCATCCGCGCTTCTTCCTCGGCACCGACAGCGCCCCGCACCCGCGCACGGCCAAGCTCAGCGACTGCGGCTGCGCCGGCGCCTACAGCGCGCACGCGGCGCTGGAGCTGTATGCGGAGGTGTTCGACGAGGCCGGCGCGCTGGATCGGCTGGAGGGCTTCGCCAGTCATCACGGCGCCGACTTCTACGGACTGCCGCGCAACCAGGAACGGGTGCGGCTGACCCGCACGCCCTGGCAGGTGCCGGCGCACTATCCGTTCGGCGAGGACTGTGTGGTGCCGCTGCGCGCCGGGGAGACCCTGGGCTGGCGGCTCGAGACGGCCTGATCGGGCCGTCCTGGAAGAGGCTCCGGCGTCCCCGGACGGGGACGCCGGATGGCGGGATCAGATCTCGGCGGGACTGTCGAAGTCGATCTCGTCCCAGACGTCGTCACCGCCTGCACCACTCGGCGGATTGCCGTCGTGGACCAGGCTCTCGCGACGCTGCAGATAGGTCTCGCGCAGGAAGCTGTAGGGATCGAGCGCGGCCTCCTCGAGGATATCGCTGGCATCGAGCAGGTCGGCACGCTGATCGATCGCGCGCAACGCGATCGCCCCCCAATAGACCTGATTCTTCTCGAGGTTGAAGAAGGGATCGAGCGCCACGTCACCGGCGAAGCCGAAGGTGTCGCGGATGCTGCTCGGACCGACGATCGGCAACATGAAGTAGGCGCCGGACTCGAGCCCCCAGTAACCGAGCGTCTGACCGAAGTCCTCCTTGTAGCTCGGCAGCCCGACGTTGGTGGCGACGTCGAACACCCCGAGGATACCCACGGTGGAGTTGATGAACACCCGGCCGACATCGCTGCCGGCGCGCGACATCTTGAACTGCAGCACGTTGTTGACCGCCGAGGTCATGTCGGCGACGTTGGCGAAGAAGTTGGTCACGCCGCGATCGACCGGCTCCGGCGTGACCTTGCGATAGGCGCGCGCGGCGGGTTGGATGAAGGCCTTGTCGAAATCGCTGTTGAAGCGATAGACGGCCCGGTTGTAAGGCTCGAGCGGGTCGCGTGGATCGCTCACGCGCGCCGCGCCGGAGGCGCAACCGGCCAGCAGCAGTGCCGCTCCGAAGATTCCCAGCCACTTGAACCCGCGTGTGTCCATCTCGACGTCCTTCACCTGATTCAACGCAACGAGTCGCGATCCTACCACAGCGCAGCCCCCTGACGGGGCCGGCATGGGCAACAGGATTGGCGTTGCCGACCAAACCACTTATGCTGTCGCGATGAACGGTGAAGAACAGATTCCAGACGGCATCGCACAGCGCTTTCGCGGCTTCCTGCCGGTCGTCGTCGACGTCGAGACCGCGGGCTTCGACGCCCAGCGCCACGCCCTGCTCGAGATCGCCGCGGTGGTCATCCGCATGGCGCCCGATGGCCGGCTCGAACCCGCGCCCGCGGTCCATTGCCATGTGCTGCCCTTCGTCGGCGCCGAACTCGACCCCAGGGCGCTCGCCTTCAACGGCATCGACCCGGACCATCCGCTGCGCGAAGCCGTGCCCGAGCACGAGGCGCTCAACCGCATCCTCTCCCCGGTCCGCAAGGCGGTGAAGAACACCGGTTGCACCCGCGCCATCCTGGTCGGGCACAACGCCCACTTCGACCTCGGCTTCATCAAGGCGGCGGTCGATCGTACCGAGTTCAAGCGCAACCCCTTCCATGCCTTCAGCGTCTTCGACACCGTCAGCCTGAGCGGGCTGATGTTCGGCCAGACCGTACTCGCCAACGCCGCACGCGCCGCCGGGCTCGGCTGGAGCAACAGCGACGCGCACTCGGCGCTCTACGACGCCGAGCAGACCGCGCGACTGTTCTGCACCATCATCAACCGCTGGAACGAGTTCGATCCACTGCGCTTCTGGGAGAGCGGCGAGCGACTGCCCGCCCCCGAGTAAGGGCTCGGACAACGCTAGTCGGCGCCGCCCTCGGCGCGCGCCGCCGCCTGCTCCATCATCGGCTTGAGTTCACCCCCGGCATGCAGCTCGAGGGTGATGTCGCAGCCACCGACCAACTCGCCGTCGATATAGAGCTGGGGGAAGGTCGGCCAGTCGGCATAGCGCGGCAGGTGCTCGAAGATCTCCGGGTCCTGCAACACGTTGACATAGGCGAAGGGCACGCCGCATTCCTGGAGTGCCTGCGCCGCACGCATCGAGAACCCGCACTGCGGGAACTGCGGCGTGCCCTTCATGTAGATCACCACCGGGTTGTTCTTGACCTGCTCGCCAATACGCTCCAACACGTCCATCGCTCACCTCGCACCGGATTTGATCCTGTCATCGCTGGCACGAGGATCGGGCCGACCGGGCCGATTTCAACCGGCGTCGGCGCCATCGACATTGCGCTGCAGCCACAGCTCGAGCGCCGCGAGATGCCACAGCTTGTTGCCCTGGATGCGGGTGTGGTGCATGTCGGGAGCGGCGAGCAGCTGCTCGATGTAGTCGCGCCTGTAGAGCCCGCGCTCGCGACAGGCGCGTGAGTCGAGCAACTCACGCATGAAGGCGAGGAAGGGGCCGCGCACGTACTTGAGCGCCGGCATCGGGAAATAGCCCTTGGGGCGATCGATCACCGCTGCCGGCAGCAGCCCGCGCGCCAGCGCCTTGAGCGGGTACTTGCCACCCTCGCGCAGCTTCAGTTCGGCCGGGCAGCGCGCGGCCAGCTCGACGAGCCGATGATCGAGGAAGGGTACCCGCGCCTCCAGCCCCCAGGCCATGGTCATGTTGTCGACCCGTTTGACCGGGTCATCGACGATCAGGGTGGTCACATCGAGACGCAGCACCGCGTCCATGAAGGTGTCGGCCCCAGGCGCGGTGAGCGCCGGGCCGATCAGCTCGGCGGTGTGATCGGCGCCGCCGTGGGCGGCCGCGACCAGCCGCAGATACTCCGCGTGATCGCGGTCGAAATAGTGCTTGGCGAAGCGTTCGAGCCGGCTGCCCGCGCCCTCGGCCTGCATCCGCGGATACCAGAAGTAGCCGCCGAAGACCTCATCGGCGCCCTGCCCCGACTGCACCACCTTGATCTCGCGCGAGACCTGCTCGGCGAGCAGATAGAAGGCCACTGCGTCCTGGCCGAACATCGGCTCGGCCATGGCGTCGATCGCCTCGGGCAGGCGCTCGAGCACCTGGTCGTTGGGTACCTGAAAGCGCTGATGACGGGTGGCGTAATGGGCGGCGACCTGATCGGAGTAGAAGAACTCGCTGCCCGACTCCTCCGGGGTGTCCTCGAAACCGACCGAGAAGGTGCGCAGATCGCTCACCCCGGTCTCGGCGAGCAGCGCCACCAGCAGGCTGGAGTCGAGCCCGCCGGAGAGCAGCACCCCGACCGGCACGTCGGCGACCTCGCTGCGCACCCGCACCGCGCGGCGCAGCTCGGCATGGATCGCCTCCAGCCACTCGCCCTCGTCGCGCGGCTGCGCCGGACGCGTCGCCTCCAGCTGCCAGTAGGCCCCGCCGCTGCGTCGGCCATCGGCCTCGAGACGCAGCCAGTGGCCCGGCTCGATCTTGCGCACCCCGCGCAGGATGGTGCGCGGCGCCGGCACCACCGCGTGCAGGGTGAAGAGATGATGGAGCGCCACCGCATCGACCGCGGTATCGACCCCGCCGGCGGCCAACAGCGCCTGGGAGTTAGAGGCGAAACGCACCCGCCCGGTCTGTTCCGACCAATACAGCGGCTTGATGCCGAAGCGGTCGCGCGCGAGGATCAGCGCCCGCTCGCGCGCATCCCACAGACCGAAGGCGAACATGCCGTGGAGGCGCTCGAAGCAGCCCTCGCCCCAGGCGTGCCAGGCCTTGAGGATGACCTCGCCGTCGCCCTCGGAGAAGAAGCGGTAGCCGCGCCCGACAAGCTCGGCGCGCAGTTCGCGATGATTGTAGATGGTGCCGTTGAACACCAGCGCGAGGCCCAGCTCGGCATCGACCATGGGTTGATTGGCGCGCACCGAAAGGTCGATGATGGAGAGACGGCGATGCCCGAGGGCCAGGGCACCGTCGCTGTAGCTGCCCCCATGATCGGGACCACGCCGGGTCAGGCGCGCCATCATCGTCTCGATCGCGCCGAGGTCGGCCGGGGCGCCGTCGAGGCGCAACTCACCGCAGATTCCGCACATCCGTGCTCACTCCATCGTGTTCTTTTCGGTTCACAGTCGGGGCGCCCGGAATGCGGGCGCAGCGCGCCCCCGGGCCATCCACAGCGATGGTCACACAGCGACGCCGACCGTTGCAAAAGCGCCCGCCCGACCTCAGTTTGGGCCGCAAGGCGAAGCCAAGTCCGGGTCGGGCCCGCCAGCCGCGACCGAGACACGCAGGATTCGGTCACGGGGTTCATGCCCCGTGACGGCCCACGCATCTATCGACAAGCCGCACCCATACAGGAGGGGAACCCCAATGGCACACGAACTCCCACCCTTGCCCTATGCCAAGGACGCGCTCGAGCCGGTGATCTCGGCCGAGACCATCGACTACCACTACGGCAAGCATCACCAGACCTACGTCACCAAGCTCAACGACCTGATCGCCGGCACCGAATTCGAGTCGGCCTCGCTCGAGGAGATCATCAACAGCGCCCAGGGCGGCGTCTTCAACAATGCCGCCCAGGTGTGGAACCACACCTTCTACTGGCACTGTCTCTCGCCCAACGGCGGTGGCGAACCGGCAGGCGCCCTGGCCAGCGCGATCGAGTCGACCTTCGGCTCCTTCGATGCCTTCAAGCAGCAGTTCGAACAGTCGGCCGCGGGCAACTTCGGCTCCGGCTGGACCTGGCTGGTGAAGAACGCCGAGGGTGCGCTGGAGATCGTCAACACCTCCAACGCCGCCAACCCGATGACCGAGGGCAAGACGCCGCTGCTGACCGTCGACGTCTGGGAGCACGCCTACTACATCGACTACCGCAACGCCCGTCCGAAGTATCTGGCGGCCCTGTGGGAAAAGGTCAACTGGGACTTCGTCGCGGCCAACTATTCGGCCTGATCGCCCCGCGCCCGGCGTCGCCGGGCGCGCACCGACCTCAAGCACCCACGTTTTCCCGATAGGATTCATGGGCTTGCAAATATTTCACATCTCCCACGCGCACCGAGTGGTTTCCTTGTAACCACCACTGCATTCGCGTTATATTCACTCACTTCGCCTTTGTTTGGAGGCGGTTTCCGCACCGAGGAACCGCCTCTTTTCGTTTTTTCACCGGAGACCGAGCGGGGCCCTGCCGCAATGAGCGATTCCTTGATGGCCACCTACAACCGTCTGCCCGTCACCTTCGCCCGCGGCGAAGGTGTCTGGCTGTGGGATACCGAGGGCAGGCGATACCTGGACGCGCTCGCGGGGATCGCCGTCTGCGGGCTCGGCCATGCCCACCCGGCGGTGCGCGACGCGCTCTGCGACCAAGCCGCAACCCTGGTCCACACCTCCAACCTCTATGGTGTCCTCGAGCAGCAGCGCCTCGGCGATCTGCTCATCGAGCAGACCGGGATGGACCGGGTGTTCTTCGGCAACTCCGGTGCCGAGGCCAACGAGGCGGCGATCAAGCTTGCCCGGCTGCACGCCCATCGCAAGGGCATCGACAACCCGGCGATCCTGGTCACCGAGGGCAGCTTCCACGGTCGCACCTTGGCGACCCTCTCGGCGACCGGCAACCGCAAGGTACAGGCCGGCTTCGAGCCACTGGTCCAGGGCTTCCTGCGTGTCCCCTATAACGACATCGAGGCGATCGAGACGGCGGCGGCCAACCGCTCCAATATCGTCGCCATCCTGGTCGAGCCGATCCAGGGCGAGGGCGGCATCAATGTCCCCGCCGCAGACTACAACGCCCGGCTGCGCGCAATCTGCGATCGCGAGGGCTGGCTGCTGATCCACGACGAGATCCAGACCGGCATGGGCCGGACCGGACACCTGCTGGCGCACCAGCACGACGGTGTCCAGCCCGATGTCGTCACCCTCGCCAAGGGGCTGGCCAACGGCGTGCCGATCGGTGCCTGTCTGGCGCGCGGCGAGGCCGCCGACACCTTCGGCCCCGGCAGCCACGGCTCGACCTTCGGCGGCAATCCCCTGGCCGCGCGCGCAGCGCGCGCGGTGCTCGAGACGCTGCGCGACGAGGACCTCTGCAACCACGCCGGCGAGATCGGTGAGTGGCTGATGGGCGCCCTGCGCGAGGCCTTCGCCGGGACCCCGGGGGTGGTCGAGGTGCGCGGTCGCGGACTGATGATCGGCATCGAGCTCGATCGCCCCTGCGGCGCACTGGTCGGCCAGGCGCTCGAGGCCGGTTTGCTGATCAATGTCACCGCCGAACGCGTCATCCGTCTGCTGCCGCCGCTGATCCTGCAGCAGGCCGAGGCCGAACAACTGCTCGAAACGCTGACGGGGCTCGTCCAGCGTTTCCTGGAAACCGATTGAGCGCCACGGCGCTGGAGAGCTGAAACCATGGATGCCGGTCATACCCCGCACTGCAGACACCTTCGCTCGCTGCTGGACCTGAGCAGCGATGAGGCCCGGGCGCTGATCGCCCGTGCCATCGAACTCAAGCGCATGCAGCGGGCCGGAGAGGAGCATCGAACCCTGGCCGGCAAGGCGCTGGGGATGATCTTCGAGAAGTCCTCGACGCGCACCCGAGTCTCGTTCGAGACCGGGATGTTCCAGCTCGGTGGGCATGCCCTCTTCCTCTCCCCACGCGACACCCAGCTCGGGCGCGGCGAGCCGATCGAGGACAGTGCGCGGGTACTCTCGCGCATGGTCGATGCGGTGATGATCCGCACCTTCGATCAGGAGACGGTGGAGCGCTTCGCCGAGTACTCCTCGGTGCCGGTGATCAACGCCCTCACCGACCGCTTCCACCCCTGCCAGCTGCTCGCCGACATCCAGACCTTCGTCGAGCATCGCGGCGACATCCGTGGCAAGCGCGTCGCCTGGATCGGTGACGGCAACAACATGTGCCACTCCTTCATCAACGCCGCACGGCTGTTCGACTTCGAGCTGCGCATCGCCTGCCCCGAGGGCTATGCCCCGGACGGTGCCATCTACGCCGCCGCCAGCGACCGTTGCACCATCGTCCACGACCCGGCCAAGGCCGCCGAGGGTGCCGACCTGATCGCCACCGATGTCTGGGCGAGCATGGGCCAGGAGGACGAGCAGGCGCACCGTCAGGCGTTGTTCGCCCCCTTCCAGGTCGATGACGCGATCATGGCGCGGGCGGCCAAGGACGCGCTCTTCATGCACTGCCTGCCGGCGCACCGTGGCGAGGAGGTCTCGGCCTCGGTGATCGATGGCCCGCAATCGGTGGTCTGGGACGAGGCCGAGAACCGGCTCCACGCCCAGAAGGCACTGCTCGAATTCCTGCTCGGGCCCGCGGCCTGAAGCCAACCCGTGCTGTCGGTCGAACACCGCCCCCGTCGGGCGCGATCGCCAGCCATCGAAGATGTCGGGCAGGCGCCCGGCGTACAGCAGATCAACCCCAGCCGAGTCGAGGACGCCTCGTGATACGCATCGCGCTCCTATCCCTTACGCTCCTGGCCACGCTGCTCGGTCAAGCCGCCATCGCCCAGGCCGAGACCCGCTATGTGACCGACGAGCTCGAGATCACCCTGCGCACCGGCGAGAGCACCCGCTATCGCATCATCCGCATGCTGCCGAGCGGCACCCCGCTCGAGGTGCTGAGCGTCAACCGGGCCACCAACTATGCCCGCGTGCGCACCGAGGACGGCACCACCGGCTACGTGCTGGAGCACGAGCTGCAGGACGAGCCGGCGGCGCGTGAGCGCGTGGCCACGCTCGAGGCCAAGCTCGCCGAGCTGCAACAGAAGCCCGATGCGCTCGCCGCCCAGCTGAGCAAGCTGCAGACCGAGCACGAGCAGGTGAGCGCCGACAATGCGGCACTGCGTCAGGAGAAACAGCGCCTGGAGCAGGAGCTGGCGACCGTCCGTCACGCCTCGGCCAACATCCTCGAGATCACCGAAGACCGCGATCGGCTGCGCATCCAGGTCAGCGAACTCACCCGCGAGCGCGCCGACCTGCAGCAGGAGAACCGCGATCTCAAGAACCAGACCCACCAGCGCTGGTTCCTGATCGGCGCGGGCGTGGTCACCGGCGGCGTCTTCCTCGGGTTGCTGCTGCCGCACCTGCGCTGGCGACGGCGGCGGAGTTCCTGGGCCTCGCTGTAAGGCGATACGCGCGAGCGCCCTGGCGGTGATCGCGCGACCTCCCCTCCCGCCCGGACGCCAACGCGCGCCCGGGCACACGTCCCCTGCCATGCTGGCCACTCACGCCACCCCGACCGTGCTCGCCGCGGCCAATGCGCCCGCGCCTCAGCCGTGGCTGATGAGGGGCGTATAATCGAAGCGTGTCAAGTTCAACCCTTCAGGTCTGTCCCACTATGCCCCAATACCGTTCCAGAACCTCGACCCAGGGCCGCAACATGGCCGGCGCGCGCGCGCTGTGGCGTGCCACCGGCATGAAGGATGGCGACTTCGAGAAGCCGATCATCGCGGTCGTCAACTCCTTCACCCAGTTCGTCCCCGGACACGTGCACCTGAAGGACCTCGGTCAGCTGGTCGCCCGCGAGATCGAGGCCAACGGCGGCGTGGCCAAGGAATTCAACACCATCGCCATCGACGACGGCATCGCCATGGGGCATGACGGCATGCTCTACTCGCTGCCCTCACGCGACATCATCGCCGACTCGGTCGAGTACATGGTCAACGCCCACTGCGCCGACGCCATGGTCTGTATCTCCAACTGCGACAAGATCACCCCCGGGATGCTGATGGCTGCGATGCGCCTCAACATCCCCACGGTGTTCGTCTCGGGCGGGCCGATGGAGGCGGGCAAGGTGCTGCGCGACGGCGACGAGCTGCGACTCGACCTGGTCGATGCCATGGTCGCCGCGGCCAATCCCGAGGAGAGCGACGAGGCGGTCGCCCAGATCGAGCGCTCGGCCTGTCCCACCTGCGGCTCCTGCTCGGGGATGTTCACCGCCAACTCGATGAACTGTCTCACCGAGGCGCTGGGCCTGAGCCTGCCGGGCAACGGCTCGCTGCTCGCCACCCACGCCGCACGCAAGGGCTTGTTCCTGGAGGCCGGGCGGTTGATCGTCGAGCTGGCCCGGCGCCACTATGAGCAGGACGACGCCAGCGTGCTGCCGCGCGCGATCGCCGACCGCCGCGCCTTCGAGAACGCGATGAGTCTCGACATCGCCATGGGCGGTTCGACCAACACCGTGCTGCACCTGCTGGCGACCGCGCACGAGGGCGAGGTCGACTTCACCATGGCCGACATCGACCGGCTCAGCCGCAAGGTGCCGAACCTGTGCAAGGTCGCACCGGCGACCCAGCGCTATCACATGGAGGACGTGCATCGCGCCGGCGGCATCATGGGGATCCTCGGCGAGCTCGACCGCGCCGGACTGCTCCACCGCGAGGTCGCCACCGTGCACAGCCCCAGCCTGGGCGAGGCGCTGGAGCGTTGGGACCTCAAGCGCACTGCCGCCCCCGAGGCCGAGCGCCTGTATCGCGCCGCGCCCGGCGGCGTGCCGAGTCAGCAGGCCTTCAGTCAGGACCAGCAGTGGCCCGAGCTCGATCTCGACCGCACCAACGGCTGCATCCGTGAGCGTGAGCACGCCTACAGCCAGGACGGCGGACTGGCAGTGCTCTTCGGCAACCTTGCCGAGGCCGGCTGTATCGTCAAGACCGCGGGGGTCGACGCCTCGATCCTCCGCTTCACCGGTCCGGCGCGGATCTTCGAGAGTCAGGACGCCGCGGTCGCGGCCATCCTCGGCGACCGGATCCAGGCCGGCGATGTGGTGTTGATCCGCTACGAGGGTCCCAAGGGCGGACCGGGGATGCAGGAGATGCTCTATCCCACCAGCTATCTCAAGTCCAAGGGGCTCGGCAAGCAGTGCGCGCTGATCACCGACGGACGCTTCTCCGGCGGCACCTCAGGATTATCGATCGGTCACGTCTCGCCGGAGGCCGCAGAGGGCGGTCTGATCGGGCTGGTCGAGGAAGGCGACCAGATCGAGATCGACATCCCCGGCCGCAGGATCCACCTCGCCGTCGACGAGCAGACCCTGGCCACACGTCGTCAAGCGATGGAAGCCCGAGGCGAGGCCGCCTGGCAGCCGGGCGAGCGCGAGCGCAAGGTCTCCAAGGCCCTGCAGGCCTATGCCGCCCTGACCACCAGCGCTGCCTACGGCGCCGTGCGTGATCTCAGCCAGCTCAAGCGCTGATCCCCGCCCACGCTCACCCCGCCGTCGTCATCCGGCGCGGCGGGGGCTCCAGCCTCCAGCCAGATGGTGAACCGCAAAGGCGCCAAGCACACAAAGGATTGTGAGTGTAGATGACGGTCTAACAGACTTCAGTCGCCAGCGATCAGCCGTCAGTCAGACGGTATTGATACCCTTAACGAAGTCGGTTTACCTCGTGCAGCGCCGTCGGTAGGGCTACCGTTTTGTGGCAACCCAACACTCGCGTCAACGTCTGCTGAGGAACGGCGCGCCGGGACAAGAACCGAACGCCGGCGATGCACTCGCGCACGCCGCGGCGTCAGCCGCGTATTCCCGATACTCCTTCGCGTCCTTTGAGCCTTTGCGGTTCAATCCTACTGACCGCTGGCGGCTTTCAGCTGCCGGGACAGGAACCGAGCGCAGATCATGCACTCGCACGCGCCGCAGCGTCAGCCGCACATCCCCGACTCCCCTTGGCGTTCTTTGGGTCTTTACGGTTCAATCTTTCCGGCTGACGGCTGACGGCTGACGGCTGACGGCTGACGGCTGACGGCTGACGGCTTTTTCGGCGCACAAAGTAAAACCCCCGAGCACAGGGTGCTCGGGGGTTTTGGGATAAGGTCCTGGCAGTGACCTACTTTCGCATGGGGAGGCCCCACACTATCATCGGCGAGGTC
>NZ_RHFJ01000040.1:0-31420 GCF_003718675.1 Marichromatium sp. AB32 | reverse complement strand
AAAGGGGGAAAGAAAGGAAGAGGAGAGAAATGTGAGCAAGCACTTTATCGAGCTTTTCTAGGGACCAATACAGACCCTTACCGTTATTTCTAGAGGCATGCAATAGTTGCCCTGGGTTCATTTTGTTGATTTTCCGAACGGTGCTAGTGACTGTCGCTTGGTGTACTTTGGCTGCTATTTGTCGGTTATGTTCTTTAAGCGATTCATCTGTAAATACATGGAATCCTGGGTTGTTACTCATTATTAATATCCTCAAACTGATGGCTAGAGAAAAAAGGGGACACTCACTTATCGTTGGAATTACCCGACTGCCGAACAAGGCAAATCCAGCCGACGCGCCAAAGGCGCGCGCGGCTGATTTGTGGCGTTAGCCACTTGTCCCGGCTTCGTCTCTACTTCGACTTCTTAAGAGTGACGTTCGCTTCCAGCAAACACTGGCTCCCATGAAATGTCGCACTGGCCCAGCCAAGTTTCAGCATTTCATCAACGTACCACTGCCGCACCGGGTCAGTTACTCTCTCGCGCCTATTGTCCGGGTTCTCCTGGTTGTAGAGTCCAAGCACTTGGTTCAAAGAAGCAATCTTCGTGGGCTCGTTCGGAGAGCGATCGTTCGGGTCGGGAGCAACAAAAGGTCTAGGCACAAACCACCTCGCAGAGTGAAATTCAAGTACATAAGTACCACTAAGTACGCATACTGTACCAAAGCCATCATCGGGATGGCAAGTACAAGTACACCCATTCATCAGAGCTGCTGACGACGGCGCCGCCGCGCAAGAACGGTTGGCAGTTGGCCGAGATATTAGGCGAGCGGCGTCCGGACGGGGTGCAGCAACTGCTCAACATGGCACGCTGGAACGCCGAGGCAGCGAGCTAGGTGCTGAACGCCATAACGTCTCACGAAAAGAACGCTATAATCTCATCCGGCCTTCTTAAAGATCACTAACATGACAAGCTGGCCTTCCCCACGACTGAGAATCGATGAGGTCACGGGCGCCACTCTCGGTCAGTGAGAGGCGTGGATTTGCCACGAGCCGACGCCAGAGGAGGCCCTGGGCGGGCCGCTTTGGAGGGTCGATCAAAGACAACTGTCATCCATGTGCACCTGAAGGTTCCCCATGAAATCCATCCGTGTCGAGCGCGCCCTTAAGAAGCTGGGCGCCGACATCCGCGATGCACGGCGGCGCCGGCGCATCAGCACCGAGCTGATGGCCGAGCGCATGGGCGTTTCGCGCGGAACGCTCAACCGCCTCGAAGCTGGCAATCCAAACGTCGCGATCAGCGCCTGGGCCTCGGCCCTGATGATTCTCGGTAAGCTCGATGCGCTCGCGGAGCTGATCGACCGGACGAAAGACCCGCTCGGGCTGGATCTTCTTGAGGAGCAGTTGCCGCAGCGCATTCGCGGAGGCCGGGTGCGATGAGCACGTCCCTGGTTGTCACTTTGGATTGGCTGGGTGAGCGTCGGACGGTCGGCCAGCTCGATGTCTTCACCAGCCAGCGGGGAACCGAGCGCTATCAGTTCACCTATGATCGAGACTGGTGCCGGACGGGCTTCGCCATCGATCCCGACTTGGACCTCTTGCCAGGGATGCCCTTTCAGGCGGGCAAGCTGTGGGGGGCCTTCCAGGACATCGCCCCCGACCGCTGGGGACGGCTCGTCCAGGACCGGGTTCTCGACCACTACCTGAGCGAAAGCGATTACCTCCTGGGGGTCTCCGATCACATGCGGATGGGTGCCTTGCGATTGAGTCGCGCGGAGACTCCCGGAGAATTCCTGGCCCTAACCACGAACGTTCCAAAGCTGGTCCATCTACGGGGGGAAATAAAGGGACACCCACTTACCGTTGACGCTCCCAAGGCCCTCTTCTACGCTTCTCCCAACACCTCCAGCGGAGATGCCCCATGACTCGTCCCCGCGCCGTGCTCGTCTCCTTGTCCGATACGCCTTGGTATCACGTCGTCACGCGGTGCGTGCGCCGGGCGTATCTCTGCAGCTTCGATCGGCTGACCGGGCGGAGTTTCGAGCATCGGAAATAAAGGGACACCCACTTACCATTGACGCTCCCAAGGCGCTCTCCTACGCTTCCTCCAACACCCCCAGCGGAGATGCCCCATGACTCGTCCCCGCGCCGCGCTCGTCTCCTTGTCTGATACGCCTTGGTATCACGTCGTCACACGGTGCGTGCGACGAGCCTATCTCTGCGGCTTCGATCAGCTGACAGGGCGGAGTTTCGAGCATCGTCGCAGCTGGGTGGAGCTGCGGTTGCGTCAGCTCGCCGGGGTGTTCGCGATCGATGTGGCGGCCTATGCGGTGATGGAAATAAAGGGACACCCACTTACCGTTGACGCTCCCAAGGCGCTCTCCTACGCTTCTCCCAACACCTCCAGCGGAGATGCCCCATGACTCGTCCCCGCGCCGCGCTCGTCTCCTTGTCCGATACGCCCTGGTATCACGTCGTCACACGGTGCGTGCGCCGGGCGTATCTCTGTGGCTTCGATCGGCTGACCGGGCGGAGTTTCGAGCATCGGCGCGGCTGGGTGGAGTTGCGGTTGCGTCAGCTCGCCGGGGTGTTCGCGATCGATGTCGCGGCCTATGCGGTGATGAGCAATCACGTGCATCTGGTGGTGCGGGTCGATGCCAATCGGGCGGCGGGGTGGTCGGATACCGAGGTGCTGCGGCGCTGGCGGTGTCTGTTCCGAGGGCCTATGGTGGTGGAGCGGTTTCTGTCGCCTGCGACGCGGGCAGAGATGACCGAGGCGGAGCTGGATGGGGTCGCGGGGCTGGTCGCGACCTATCGGGCGCGGTTGGCGGATCTCTCGTGGTTCATGCGGGTGTTGAACGAGTCGATCGCGCGGGCGGCGAATCGGGAGGACGGGGTCCGCGGACGGTTCTGGGAGGGACGCTTTCGCTCGCAGGCGATCCTCGACGAGACGGCGTTGTTGGCGGTGATGGCCTATGTCGATCTCAACCCGATTCGGGCGGGGATCGCGGAGACGCCGGAGGAGAGTGCGCATACCGGGATTGCGGCACGGATCGCCGCCTTGCGCGCGGGCGATGAGGGTAAGGCGACCGGGCAGCATCTCGACGTGGCGTACCGCCCGGATGTCGTGCCGGAGACACCACCAGAGGTCTCTCCCGATTCGCAACGACCGATTCTCCACCAGCGCAAGACACCAGCCAGTCACGCACCCACACCGCCCGAACCCGAGAACGACACCTCACCGGACGCCCGCAGCACCAACCTCTGGGAAGCGGCCATCAACCGCCTCTCCCCTGCCCCACTACTGCCCTTCGGCAACCCCGCCGAGCTCCCGGCAACGATCCCCTTCACCTTCGACGGCTATTTGACCCTGGTCGACTCGCTCGGTCGCGCCCTGCATCCACGCAAGCGCGGGGCGATCCCGGCGGAGTTGCCCGAGATCCTCACCCGGCTCGGCATCGCGCCGGAGCGCTTCGTCGAGCACGCGGGTTTCCTGCTCAAGGGGTTCGGGTCGGCGATCGGCGCACCGCAGCGGCTGACGGCGCTCGCGGCACGGCGCGAGTGTCGTTATCTGCGGGGATTGCGGCGCGCCCGACTGTTGTTCTCGGCCGCTTGAAGGGAGGTCACACCAGCGTCTCAGGGGAGACTCGCAGCGGACCATCTTCCGCTCAAGGCGTCGGGGGGAACGCGCCCGTTCAGCCCGCGTGACCGAGGTAGCCCTCGATCATGGGCGTCCATTCCGGACTCTGGATCATGCGCAGAATCCATCGATTGACGGGCTCGCGTAGCTCGGTCTCCGGCGGAAGCGCGATGCCGTAATCCTGCCGCAGCAGAATGCCCGGCAGCACACGGAGTTCACCGGCATGCTCCGAGCTGACCAGGTGTCTCAGGATAGGCAGGTCATAGACGACGGCATCGGCCCGCCCGGCGGCGAGCGCCTCCAGTGCCTCGGAGACATCCGCGACCGATCTGTAGCGCACCAGCTTCTGGTCGAGGAAACGGGCGCTGGTGCTGTCCTCGGCCGTCACCACCCGCTTGCCGTAGAGATCGCTGAGCCCGCTCACGTTCTGACCCAGCTCGCCCACGGTCAGCGAGCTTGCAATGGCCGCCGTGAAGCTGGAGACGACCACCACACTGGTGAACATCCAGACCAGCCCGATCAGCCGCCCGGCGAAGGTCACGGGGGCCTTGTCGCCATAGCCGACGGTGGTCATGGTGACGGCGGACCACCAGATGCCCGAGCCGATCCCCTTGGCCGGCTTGCCGGAGAACTGTTCGTTGCGGCGACGCTCGGCGAGCCAGACCAGGGCGCCGAGTAAGGTGAGGACACCCAGCAAGGCCGCCAAGGACTGCAAAAAGGCACCCGAGGCCACGCGCCGGAGCGCGGAGAACCAGGTCAGCTCGGGCCGCTGCGGGACCGCCACCCCGAGACCGGAGGTGAAGAAGGGGTGCGTGAAGTCGACCCGCTGCTCGCGCTCGGCGGTGATGGTCAGGGCGGCGGCGGCCGCATCCACCTCTCCAGCGGCAACCGCATCCAACATCTCGTCGAGTCCCATTTCCTTGAACTGGACCCGGAACCCTTCCTCGTCGGCGATACGCCGGATCAGCTCGATGGTGATGCCATCCCAGCCCTTCTCCCGCTTGATGGCGAAGGGCGGCGCATCGCGCGTGGCGATGACGAGTTCGCGCTCGCCCGACGGCTCGTCGGCCCCGCCCTCTGCAGGCGTCATGAGCGACAACAACACGCTCAAGGCAATCAAGATCAGCGGTGATTGACGCCCTACGCTCTTCATGGCGGATACTCCTCGCACGCCTGTCTCGTCCGCCGCGAACCGGCCATGCGCCAGCGGTGCGGCTCTCGAACAGCAGCCATACTAACAGGAGCGTTGCAGCGATTGCCTGGCACCGGGAGAAAAGGCGCGCACGTACAGTTAGGCGCCTGCCTGATGCCGCCGTCTCGACATCGCGCCCGAGCGTTTCGTCAAGCACACCGGTTTCCCGCTCAAGGATTTTGGATCAGCGAGAGTGTTGCGATCTGGCGAGGGTTGCGGCGTGTTCGGGTGTGATTCTCGAGCACTTGAGGGGCGTCCCTGCCGGACGAGTAAGAACGCCAGACATCAAGCTAACAAGCGAAAAGACACCGACTCAATCGGGGATCTATTGGCCATCCCCGCCCGAGTCGACAGCGCCGCCGCGCGCCCTGTCGCGTGGTCGGTTTCCTGCTCAAGGGCCGCGCGCGGAGGCGGCGCGCGCGGCGTGAGCATCGCGATGTGCGGCTATGGCTTGCCCGGGTGTCGTCCTCGACCGCCTGAGTGGAGAACGCGCCGGCATCCCTGCCGAACGCGTACGCCGCCAACGCTCAGCGCAGCGCGCCCTCGAGGATCGCCCGCACCTCGGCCGAACCGATGTCGCCGCGCTCACCGAGCGGCAGCAGGTGGTTGTCCTCCAGGCCGGCGACCAGGGTGTCGATCGCGGTGGCGTCGAGCCCGGCGTCGGCGAGCGAGGTCTCGACACCCATGCGCTGGAAGAACGCTCGGGTTTGCGCGATCGCCTGATCGATACGCGCCTCCGGCTCGCCCTGGTCGATCCCGAAGACCCGCTCTGCGTACTGCAGCAGCTTGTCGCGCTTGGCCGCGCGGCGGGCCTGCATCAGCGCAGGGAGCACGATGGTCAGGCTGCGCCCGTGGTCGATGCCGAAGTGCGCGGTCAGCTCGTGACCGATGCGGTGGGTGGCCCAGTCCTGCGGCACGCCACAGCCGATCAGGCCATTGAGCGCGAGCGAGGCGGCCCACATGATGTCGGCGCGCAGCGCCAGATCATTGGGGTCGTCGAGCGCCTTGGGGCCGGTCTCGATCAGGGTCAGCAGCAAGCCCTCGGCGAAGCGATCCTGCACCCGGGCATCGGCGGGATAGGTGAGGTACTGCTCGATGACGTGGACGAAGGCGTCAACCACCCCGTTGGCGATCTGGCGCGGCGCCAGGCTGAGGGTGGTGGCGGGGTCGAGGATGGCAAAACGCGGGCGCACCAGCGGGCTGTAGAAGGCGAGCTTGCGCTCCGCCCGGGTCACCACCGCGTTGATATTGGTCTCCGAGCCGGTCGCCGGGAGGGTGAGCACGCAACCCAGCGGCAGCGCCTCGCGCACCGGCGCCTGCTCGGCGAGGATCGCCCAGGGATCGTCGCCCGCATAGCACGCGGCGGCGGCGACGAACTTGGTGCCATCGATCACCGAGCCGCCGCCGACGGCGAGCAGATAGTCGAAGCCACCGGCGCGCACCCGCTCGACCGCGCGCATCAGCGTGTCGTAGCGCGGGTTGGGCTCGATGCCGCCGAAGGCTTCCCAGTCGAAGCCGGCGAGCGCCGCTGCCACCTGATCATAGACTCCATTGGATTTGATCGAGCCACCGCCATAGAGCATCAGCACCCGCGCCCCAGTGGGGATGGCCTCGGCCAGCGCGGCGATCTGGCCGCTGCCGAAGTGGATACGGGTTGGGTTCTCGTAGACGAAGTTGTCCATCGTGACTCCTGTGGATTCGGTACAAGGGGCATGCGTTGCCCGTGACCCTATCAGCCTACCCCGCGACTATCGCGGCCTGAACCGTCGATCCTGCCGATTACTTGCCTGATCCTGCTCAATCCGGGCGGATCGTCCACAAATCATGCCCGATAAAGGATAAGATCCTGCTTCCAGGCCATCACACAATACGACACCAGCATGCCGCCAGGACTTCAGCAACCGCTCGCGCGGCTGCGCGCCGCACACCAGGCACGTGCGCGCAGTGGCACCTTCGACACCGAGATCCCCGGGGTCCGCGTGTTCTGGACCGACGCCTCTGCAGCTCGCACCCCGATGATCTACGAGCCCGGGATCGTGATCATCGCCGGCGGCCACAAGACCGTCTATCTCGGGCGCACCCGCTTCGGTTACGACCCCAATCACTATCTGATCGTCAGCGTACCCTTGCCGCTCGAATGCGAGACCCACGCCAGTCCGAGCGATCCCCTGCTCGGGTTGTTCGTCGCCATCGACTGGACCCTGCTCCACGAGTTGGTCGCACTGGTCTGCGGCGGACTCGCGCCGCAGCGGCCGCAGACCGCCGGACTGCCGCGCGGACTCGCGCCGGTGGCGCTCGATGCCGAGATGATCGCCACCACAGCTCGACTGCTGCACGCGCTCGACTCGCCGCTGGAGTCGCAGGTGCTGGGTCGGGCGCTGGTGCGCGAGCTGCACTACCGCGCCCTCCTCGGCCCTCATGGTCCGGCGCTGTGCGCGCTCACCCAGCACCAGGATGCCGATGCACGCATCGCCCGGGCACTGGCGCGCATCCATCGTGACTATGCCAAGGCGCTGAGCGTCGAATCGCTGGCCGCCGAGGCGCACATGGGCGCCTCGACCTTCCATCGCGCCTTCAAGCAGGTCACCGGCGAGACCCCGCTGCGCTATCTCAAGCGCATCCGCCTCGACCGCGCCCGGGCGCTGATCGCCGCCCAGGGGGTACGCGCGAGCGTCGCCGCCACCCGGGTCGGCTACCAGAGCGCCTCGCAGTTCAGCCGCGAGTTCAAGCGTCACTTTCGGGTCTCGCCGGCGGAGGTGCGACATGCCACGGCGAGCGTCGCCGGCCCGGTCCCCGACGACTCGCGGCCCTGAGCGGGCTCGCTCAGTCGCCGTTGCCGCGCCAGTCGGCGAGGCGGATACCGACCAGGCTGGCCACCAGGATGGCGAGATAGAACTGCCCCACCACCGCCTCGATGAAGGCGAAGAAGCGCGCCAGCGAGGACACCGGCACGATGTCGCCGTAACCGACCGTGGTGAGGGTGATGAAGCTGAAATAGACCAGCTCGGGAAAGCCCTGGTACCAGGGACCGGGGCGTAGACCGGCGAAGGCGCTCGGCTCGAGCAGTGCGATCAACATGTAGAGCGTCGCCCAGACCAGCCCCATCAGCAGATAGACGCAGACCGCACCGACGATCTTGTTCCAGTCGACCGAATCGCCGCGCAGCACCTGCTCCATCGCCAGCCAGCTGGTGAGGATGAGATAGCCGAGCAGGATCAGCAGCCACACCACCGCCGTCTCCAGCCAGCGCCCGAGCAGGATCACCACCAGGCTGGCGAGGATCAGCCCCAGCCGGGTGCGGAACCAGTGGGTGCGCCGGTTCATCCCCCAGACCCCGAGCGCCAGCGCGGCGACGATCGCCAGCTGCACCAGCAGCTGACCGAGCCGCAGACCGAGCTCGTCGGCCAGCGCGGTACCGAACAGCAGCACCACCAGGGCGGCGGTGAGATAGCCGAAGTTGTCGTGCTCGGTGAGTCGTCGTCTCATCTTCCCTCCGAAGGAGCCCGCCTTGCCCCGTGCCCGGGCGGCGACTAGCATCGATCCCTTTTCCGCGCCCGCGCATCCTCACCACAGGAGACCCCGAGTGGAGCCTGCCGTCGACAGCCCCGATGAATACTGGATGCGCCACGCGCTGCGCCTGGCCGAGCGTGCGGCACAACAGGGCGAGGTCCCGGTCGGCGCGGTGCTGGTGCGCGACGGACAGTGCATCGGCGAGGGCTGGAACCGCCCGATCGCCGACAGCGACCCCAGCGCTCACGCCGAGATCCAGGCGCTGCGCGACGCCGGACGCCGGCTCGCCAATTATCGCCTGCCCGAGACCAGGCTCTATGTCACCCTGGAGCCCTGCGTGATGTGCGCCGGGGCCATCGTCCATGCCCGTGTCGGCGCGGTGGTCTATGGCGCGACCGACCCCAAGGCCGGGGCCTGCGGCAGCGTCTTCGACCTGCTGCCCTCGGATGCGCGCTTCAACCATCGCACCGAGTGTCGCGGCGGGGTGCTCGCCGCGGACTGCGGCGAGCTGTTGCGTGACTTCTTCCGCGCCCGACGCCGGGCCGCGCGCGCTGCCCGCGACGCGCTCAGGCCGTGAAGTCGACCACCACCGCGGTGACGTTGTCGTTGCCACCGGCCTCGCAGGCGGCCCGTACCAGCGCCTGAGCGGCGACCTCCGCGGGGTGGATCTGGGAGAGGATACGGGCGATCTCGTCGCCGGCGAGGTCGCGATTCAGCCCGTCGCTGCACAATAGGTATCGATCGCCCGCGCGCAGCGACTCGGTACGCCGCTCGAACTCGAGCCGGGCGTCGGCGCCGACGGCGCGCACCAGCACGCTCGAGAGCGGGTGCAGCTCGGCCTCCTCGGGGGAGAGCAGCCCCATATCGACCAGCGCCTGGACCTGGGAGTGATCGCGGCTGAGCTGCTCGAGCACGCCGGCGCGCAACCGATAGATACGGCTGTCGCCGGCCCAGCACAGCGCAGCGCGATCACCAACGGCGAGCAAGGCCGCGACCGTGCTGCCGCAGAGCGCCTCGAGCACGCCCTCGGCGCTCGCCACCAGCTCGCGGTTGACCGCACGCAGCGTCCGCTCCAGCGTCTCCAGCCCCGACTCCAGCTCGAGTGCGCGCTCCAGCCGTCCCAACCGACTGACGATCAGCCGGCTCGCCTCGGCGCCGTCGCGATGCCCGCCCATGCCATCGGCCACCGCCCAGAGCCCCAGCTCCGGACGATCCAGATAGGCGTCCTGATTGTCCCGCCGCACCCGACCGGCATCGCTGATACCGCCCGAGTTCCAACACAAGCCCTTCGACCAGGGAGCCATGATTCGATCCACCTCTCGTCCGCCGACCATGGCGGTTTCGATCTTCCATTGTGCTGCCGCCGACCCACGTTGCGTCGACGACGATCAAGCCGCATAGACTGTATAGCGAACGCCATGACGTCAATGCGGATGTACGATTGCGACCGGTGGAGGCAGCGGATGGGCCAGGAGATCGCCAGTGACCGGTTCAGCGAGGCCGATCTCGCGCGCTTCACCACCCGGCTGCGCGAGGAGACCGCGCTGCTCGCGCGCTGGTTCGCCGAGGGGCGGATCGCGCGCGCCCCCCCGATGCTCGGCTTCGAACTCGAGGCCTGGCTGGTCGACACCGCGATGCGCCCGGCCCCGCGCGCCCCGGCGCTGCTCGACGCGCTCGCCGACCCCCGGGTGGTCCCGGAGCTTTCGGTGTTCAACATCGAGTTCAACGGCACCCCGCTCGAACTCGGCGCGACGACCCTCTCGCAGCTCGCCACGACGCTCGGCGAGCCACTCGAGCGCGCCCAACGGCTGGGCGAGGATCTCGGGCTGCGGGTGGTCACCATCGGCACCCTGCCGACGATCGACGCCGAGCAGCTCGACATCGAGACGATGTCGCCGCTGGCGCGCTATCGCGCGCTCAACGCCCGTATCTTCGCGCTGCGCCAGGGGCGAGCGCTGTCGCTGATCATCGACGGCGACGAACCGCTCGAGCTGCACTGGCACGACGTCATGCTCGAGGCCGCCGGCACCTCCTTCCAGATCCATCTGCAGGTCGCCCCCGAGCACGCCGCCCGGGTCTACAACGCCTCCAAGATCCTCAGCGGCCCGCTGGTGGCGATCAGCGCCAACTCGCCTTTCCTGTTCGGTCATGCGCTGTGGGAGGAGACGCGGATCGCGCTGTTCGAGCAGGCGGTCTCGGTCGGCGGCGCGATTCTCCAGGAACGGGTCAACTTCGGCCAGCGCTATGCCGCGCACTCGATCCTCGAGACCTTCGAGGCCAATCTCGCGCGTTATCCGGTCCTGCTGCCGCAGTGCAGCGACGAGCCACCCGAGACGCTCACCCACCTGCGCCTGCACAACGGCACCATCTGGCGCTGGAACCGGCCATTGATCGGCTTCGACGACGACGGCCGCCCGCATCTGCGCATCGAGCACCGGGTGATCCCCGCCGGTCCCACGGTTGCAGACGCCATCGCCAACACCGCGCTCTATCTCGGTGCGGTGCACGCGCTCAGCCACGACCCGCGCCCCCCGGAGCAGCGACTGCCCTTCCCCCTGGCGATGGCCGGTTTCTACGACTGCGCCCGCGCCGGGCTCGGCGCGCGCATCCGCTGGCTCGACGGGCGCGAGCACCAGGTCGCCACCATCCTCCGCGACGACCTGCTGCCGCGCGCCCATCGCGGGCTGGAGGCGTTGGGGATGGGCGCGGACGAACGCGGACACTGGCTCGACATCATCGCCCAGCGTCTCGCCCGGCGACGCACCGGCGCGGCCTGGCAACGCGCCTGGGTGGCGCGCCACGGCCACGACATGCATGGGTTGACCGCCGCCTATCTGGCACGCCAGCGCGCCGGTCACCCGGTGCACCAATGGAGCATCGACTGAACCAGGGACGACCATCCCGAGGACGCAGAGACCATCGCCATGCTGCAACAGCTCGACCACCTGCCGGAGGGACTGCTCGAGACCCCGGCGCCCGGACTCGAGGCCCTGCTCGGCGGCCCGACCCTGATCCATCTGCCGGGACAGCGCCGGGCGCCGCTGTTCGTCTCGGTGCTGCTCCACGGCAACGAGACCGTCGGCTGGGAGGCGGTGCGCGCCCTGCTCGCCGCGCGTCTGACCCGCTACGGCGCGCTGCGCCTGCCCCGTGCGCTGAGCCTGTTCATCGGCAATGTCGCCGCCGCCGCCCACGGTGTCCGGCGGCTGCCCGGACAACCGGACTACAACCGGGTGTGGCCGGGCGCCGCACCCGACCACGGCCCGGAGCAGCTGATGATGGCCCAGGTGGTCGAGACCATGCGTGCACGCGCGCCCTTCGCCAGCGTCGACCTGCACAACAACACCGGGCGCAACCCGCACTATGGATGCGTCAACGTGCTCGAACCCCGGACACTGCAGCTGGCGAGCCTGTTCGCCCGCACCCTGGTCTATTTCACCAGCCCCACCGGGGTGCAGTCACAGGCCTTCACCGGCATCTGCCCGGCGGTGACCCTGGAGTGCGGCAAGGTCGGCGAGCAGGGCGGCGTCGACCACGCGCGCGAGTTCGTCGGCGCCCTACTCCAGCTCACCGAGCTGCCCGCGCGCCTGCCGGCGGCGCGTGAGTTCGATCTGTTCGAGACCGTCGCCCGCGCCCGCATCCCGCCCGGGGTGCACTTCGGTTTCCCGCCCGAGCAGGCCGATCTGGTCCTCGACCCGGCGCTCGAACGGCTCAACTTCTGCGAGCTGCCGGCGGGCATGGCCTTCGGTCGGGTGCGCCCCGGCAAGGGGCTCTGTGTCGAGGTGCACGACGCCGAGGGCCGCGACCTGAGCGCGCAGTTCTTCAGGATCAGTGGCGAGGAGCTGCTGCTGCGCCGCCCGGCGATGCCCTCGATGCTCACCCGCAACGAGGTGGTGATCCGTCAGGACTGTCTCTGCTATCTGATGATCCGCCGCGAACCGCCGCTGGCCGTGCGCGACGATTGAGCGGACTCAGCCCGAGAGCGGGCGCGACGCGCCCGCGACCAGGCGGCGCAACCGATACCACAGCCAACCGAGATGCTCGTGGAGGGCGTAGTAGCTGACCACGAAGCCGCGCGCCGAGGGCAGCCAGTCACGATAGTTCCAGTCATCCGGATCGGGGTCGTGGAGAAACCCGGTGGGCGCGGCGATCGGCGCCAGACCGACCTCCTCGAACACCCGCAACGCACGTCTCAGGTGCCAGGCATCGGAGACCAGCAGGATGCGTCGATGGCCGTCGCGCGCGAGCAGCGGCGCCGAATAGGCGGCGTTCTCCCAGGTGTTGAGGCTCCGTGCCTCGACCCCGGCGACGGCGATGCCGTAATCCTCGAGCAACACCTCGGCCATCAGCCGCGCGATCGGCGGGGCCTCCGGCGGCGGGCTGCCGCCGCTGACATAGAGCGGCAGACCGGTGGCGCGCTGCAGGTGCGCGGCGTAGCGCAGACGACGCAGGGTAGCGCTGTCGACGCTCTCGCCGCCGTACTCCGGGGCCGCGCTCGTACGTCCGGCGCTGAGCACCAGGATCGCCTCGGCATCGGCCGGGATCGGGTGACCGGGGGTGGCGAGCGGCGCATGCCGCTCCAGCGGCGCCATCAGCCAGGCGCCGACGGCCGGCAGGCTCATCGCCGCGAGCGCCAGGGTGGCGGTCAGCAGCAGCCCCCGCCCCACCCCGCCCTGCACCAGCAGCGCGGCCAGCAACAACGCCAGCACCAGGATGCCGGGCGGCATCAGCAGGCTCTTGAGTACGCTGTAGAGCACGCTCATGCGCGCCGGGGGCGGCGACTCACAGCGGCGCCTGCAGGTCGGCATGATAGGAGGAGCGGACCATGGCGCCGCTGGCGACATTGCGAAACCCCATCGCCTCGCCATCTTCGCGCAGGGCGTCGAACTCCTCCGGGGTCCAGTAACGACGCACCGGCAGGTGCGCGCGCGAGGGCTGCAGATACTGCCCGAGAGTGAGCATGTCGCAGCCGTGCTCGCGCAGCGCGCGCATCACCTCCAGCACCTCGTCGCGGGTCTCGCCGAGTCCGAGCATCAGCCCCGACTTGGTGAGCACATCGGGGTGGCGCGCCTTGAACGCCTCGAGCAATCGCAGCGAGCCGGCATAGTCGGCACCGGGCCGGGCCTCGCGATAGAGCCTGGGCACGGTCTCGAGGTTGTGGTTGAAGACGTCGGGAACCGCGTCGTCGACGAAGCACTCGAGCGCGACCGACTCGCGACCGCGGAAGTCCGGCACCAGCACCTCGACGCGGACCCCCGCCTCCTGGGCGCGCACCGCGCGCACGCAGGCGGCGAAGTGAGCCGCGCCGCCATCGCGCAGGTCATCGCGATCGACCGAGGTGATGACCACGTAGCGCAGCCCCATCGCCGCGATCGAACTGGCCAGGTGCTCGGGCTCGCCGGGATCGGGCGGCTCGGGACGACCGTGAGCGACGTCGCAGAAGGGACAACGGCGGGTGCAGACATCGCCGAGGATCATGAAGGTGGCGGTGCCGTGGTTGAAGCACTCACCGAGGTTCGGGCACATCGCCTCCTCGCACACGGTGGCGAGCTTGTGCTCGCGCATCAGCGCCTTGATGCGCCGCACCTCGGCGCCGAGCGGGGCGCGCGCGCGGATCCAGGCGGGCTTGCGCAGCACCGGGGCATCGGTCGCGACCTTGACCGGGATGCGGGCGAGCTTGTCGCGGCCACGCTGGTGGGTCTCTGGGGTCGCGCGCGAGGGCGCGCGCAGCGGATCCTGATCTGACATGGACGGGTTCCCGGCCTCGCGCTCACACGAGGCTGTTGCGGTTGACGACATCCGCATCATCATCGGGGAGACGAGGCAGCGAAACAAGCGCGACCAGAGTCAGGTCGCGCCGGGCAACGGAGGACGGGAATCAGTCCTCGGGCGGCAGCAGCCGATCGACGAGGATCGCAAACCAGGGGGTGAACCACTCCGGGTGCATGCGCAGGGCGCGACGGATCGCCGCCACCGACATCCACCGCCAGGCGCCGACCTCGGAGGGGTCGGGCTGCGGGTCATCGGTGAAGTGACCGTGGTAGATGTGCAGGTATTCGTGCTCGATCAGGCCCGAGGCCTGATCCTCGGCGCGATAGATCAGCTCGTTGCGCTCGGTGAGCGGGACGCGGAAGCCGAATTCTTCCTTGAGCCGGCGGCCGGCACCGGCGACCGTGGTCTCGCCCGGGCGCGGGTGACCGCAGCAGGTGTTCGACCAGCGGTTGGCGAAGTGATACTTGGCATCGGCGCGGCGCTGCAGCAGCAGCTCGCCACGGGAGTTGAACACCAGGATCGAGAAGGCGCGATGGAGTCGGCCGTCGACGTGCACCTCCAGCTTGCCGGCCGGACCGATCTCGCGATCCTCTCGATCGACGACGATCAGCTGCTCGCTGGCGTCGCGTCGGGCGACCTGCTCGAGTTCGGCGGCGTTCAGGGGCGGAAGGACTTGGGCGGTCAAGGTCTCACCTCCAGCACGCTCCCGCCCCACCAGGCGCGCGACGAGGTGCGGGAGACGTCGTTCGGATTCAGGGTCGGATCGGGACGCCGACGACTCAGCGCGTCCCGAAGGCGTCGATGGCCGCGCGCAGCTCGACGTGCTCGGCGGCATAGTCTAGCAGGGGAACGCCCCGGGCGATCGCCTCCCAGGCCTGACGAATGCTTGCGGCGCCGCCGCGCGGGCCATGCGGATGGCCGAACACGCCCCGCCCCGGCACGAAGCCGAAGTCGACGGTACCGAGCTTGTCGTGGACGCCGCCGAGGGTGAGGGCGTTGTCGCTGCCCCCGGGGACCGGCAGGCTGGGCAGCAGCTCGCCCATGGGCTCGAGACAGGCGGCAGCGTTGGCGCGCACCTCGTCGTCGGAGGTGAACATGCGCGAGCCGAAGCCGGGCATGATGACGACATCGAACCCGGCCAGACGCTGCAGCTTGGCAAACACCCGCGAGTGGATGCCGAAGCGCTCCATGCGACTGAAGGGCGCGATGAAGGGGAAGTGGGCGACCAGCGGCACCTGGGTGTGCTCACGCAGCATGCGCACCGCGCTCAGGCCCACCGGCATGGCGTTGACCAGCAGCGCGTTGGCGCCGCGGGCAACGGCACGATCGTGCAGTTCGATCAGGTTCTCGACCTCGTCGGTGACATTGGCGAGATAGATCTTGGGGGTGCCGGTCTCGGCCTCGGCGCGACGCCGCGCGGCGCCGAGCAGCTCGGCGCGACGCTCGAGCGGACACCAGTCGGTGTCGGCGAGCATCTCGTCGTCCTTGGCGATGTCGAGCCCTCCGAGCCAGCCCTGGTAGCCGAGTTCGCTGAAGGCCTCGGGCGGCAGACCGATGTTGGGCTTGATGACACCGAAGAAGATCGGCCGATCATAGGCCTGGAGCTGCTCGCGCAGCCCCTGGACGCCGAACTTGGGACCGGGGAACTGGGCCAGATAGGCCGCCGGAAAGTGGATGTCGAGCAGCTTGACCACCGGCGCGCCGGGCGAGAAGAAGGTGCCCTCGCCGCACACCGCGCTCAGCAGGTTGGGAATGCGCGGGCCGAAGTTGCGATGGGGATGGGCGATGCGCACCCGGCAGGCGGAGACGCCCTCGGTGACCTCGGGCTCGACGCCATAGCTGAAGCCCGGGCGGTCCTGTTCCAGCACCTCGAGCTCGACCGCGCGCGCACCGAAGCGCGGGCGCAGGTCCTCGTCGCTGCCGACGCGGCGCCACTGCGCGGTGGATTGCTCGGCGCAGAAGTGCGCGACCGCCTCGCGCGGATCGCCGCTGCACTCGAGGTAGTAGTCGAGCAGGATGTAGTCGTCGGCCACCAGCTCGTCGAGCGTGGCGAAGAAGCCCTCGCAATCGGCAGGGGTCATGGGGTCAGCGGACTCCGGAGATCTGGATGTTGAGGGTGCGCGACTCGCGCGGTCCGTCGAGTTCGACGAAGAAGATCGACTGCCAGCGACCGAGCAACAGCTCGCCGTGGTGCACGGGGATGGTCTCGGAGGCGTTCATGAACAGCCCGATGAGATGGGCGTGGGCGTTCTCGCGACCGTCGATCGGCGCCTGGTCGTGACCATAGCCCGCGCTCTTCGGGGCGAGGCGCGAGAGGAAGGCCAGCATGTCCTGCTGGAGCATGGTCTCGCGCTCGTTGAGGGCAACGAAGGCGGTGGTGTGCGGGGAGTGGATGGTGACCTGTCCCTCGCGCACCGAACTCTTCTCGAACACCTGCCGGATCTCGGCAGTGATATCGATGATCTCGATCGGGGAGGCCGTTCTCAACGGCAGGCGTTCGTGATGGAAATGCATAACAAGATGACTTCGATCTCAGCGGCCACGAGCGGGAAGGCTGCTCGCCCTCCTCGCCCGCGTCCGCAACCAGCCGCTTTCGCTTCAGAGCGTCGGCATGGCCGACATTCCTGCGACAGCCACCGGAGCAGCCTCCGAACCTTGCAGCCAGCCAAAGCCCGGGGAGCTGAGCAGGATGAGGTGGATCAGCAGCGCGAGCACGAACAGGAACCCACCCATGGCGACCAGGGTCATGCGCGGATCAAAGGTCTGCCAAATCTTGTGCATTGGTTGTCTCCTACATACATGGCACGGGACGCGGCAGCACACGAAGGCTGCCAGCCTCCCGTCAAATCCGCTGTGCGGCGGAGGTCTGGC
Source organism: Marichromatium sp. AB32 (assembly GCF_003718675.1). NCBI lineage: Bacteria > Pseudomonadati > Pseudomonadota > Gammaproteobacteria > Chromatiales > Chromatiaceae > Marichromatium > Marichromatium sp. AB32. The sequence goes on along the minus strand of NZ_RHFJ01000040.1, from coordinate 14,460 downwards.
TGATTACAGCCAGGGACGCCACAGCCACGCGAGGATGTGAGCCACGACCACGATGCCGAAGAAAGTGGTCATGCTCTGCACGAAGATGCCGTGAAACTCCTTCGCCTCTTCCTCGGTCAGCCCGGTCATGCTTTTCTCATCAGCCATGGAATTACCCTCACTTTTCATGTTAGGCCGATTAGGCCGTTACCGCGATCTACCCCGCGGCGGGGAATGATTCGGTGCGTCCATGGGCGGCCGAGGCCTGACCCGGGGACGCAGCCGTTGCCCGGGACTCGGACTTAAGCAGCACCGCCGAGCCAGTTGAAGGCCGGGCTGCTGAGCAGGATGAAGTGGATCAGCAGTGCCAGCACGAACAGGAACCCGAACAGGGCGACCAGGGTTCTGCGCGGATCAAAGATCTGCCAAATCTTATGCATGGTTCTCTCCAGTTTCATACAGAGTGGGTGTTACCGAGCTGACGGCCACCCGAGCGGTCATCGACCAAAAGACCCTTGGCCGTTACAGCCAGGGACGCCACAACCACACGAGGATGTGTGCAACGACAACGATCCCCGTGAACGCGACGAAACTGGACACGAAGATGCCGTGAAATTCCCTGGCTTCGTCTTCGGTCAGTCCAGACATCGAGCGGTTTTCCTGAGCCATTGAATGCCTTCCTCTCGATCGTCACCTTAGGCGATCGACTTCGCCGGTGTTGCGTCCCCGGGGGGGCGTGCCGTGGCACGGTCCCCTCGGCTTGGGCGCCGCCGGGGCGGATGCCTCCGGCGCCGTCTAGGGCGTCCTTGCCCAGATCACGAGCGAAGTCCGAGTTCGCCCGTTACAGCTGCTGAGTATCCGCCTCGGCCGGAGCAGCCTCCTGCTCGGCCTCCGCTGCCTCGGTCTGACGACCCATGAGGCCCGGATAGTCCTTCAGCATCTTCGCACCATAGAGCGGCTTGTAGGCGCCCTGGTGGCAGGTCTTGCAGCTGACGCGGAAGGGGTCGCCATAGGGCCCCTTGCGCGACTCGGGCAGCACCTCGTTGAGCGGCCACAGGTAGTCCTGGTTCATCTCACGCACATGGCGGATCGCGTACCAGGCGGTGGTCCGCTTGGGCGTACTCTGATCCCAGGCGAAGAACGACCGGCTGTTGTGACAGTAGGTGCAGTTCACGCCCAGCGCTTCCGAGATGTGCATCATCAGACCATAGGTCCACTCGGCCTGCTTGATCGAGTTGGTGTTACCCGAGGGCAGCGCGGTGTTGCCGATGACGCGGATCTCGTTGTCGTTGTCGAGGAACGGGGTCATCGGATCGAACGGCAGCGACGAGTAGGCCGCGGTCACCATGCCAGCGGCGTTCTGCCCGGTCGGCACCACACCGGACGGGTGGTCCGGACCCGGATCGGTGGTCCAGACATACTCCGGCACCGGGTTGCCGCGGTGACAGGTGTAGCAGGTCACACCGGTGTCGGCCACGTGATCCTTCCACGCGCCGTTGGCCTGACGGGTCATCTCGAACATCCGCCGCGACACCACCTTGGTGTAGATGTCGTCGGAGGCGAAGTCACCGGGGACGTGGCAGTAGTTACAGCCTTCCTCGGGCGAGACCCACATGGTCACGGCGACCATGGTGCGAGTGAACTCGGCCATGGTGAGGTCGTCGAGGACCTGGACATTCTGGTAGATGTCGGTCGCCATCGGACCACCGGGTGCCGCGGCCGGGATCACCTCCGGCGGCACGTTCTCCCGGAAGCTGGCCTCGAGCAGACGGGGGTTCTTGACGTGCTCCATCGCCAGACCGCGGTAGCCGCCCTGCTCGACTTCTGGTGGCGGACGCTCACACCCGAGGAGCACCACCGAAGCAACGAGTGCTACCGCTGGGATGGATGCATGCTTGCCAATATTCATTGCGACACCCCCTGCAGCATCAATGGGTCTTGCACGGTGGTTTCGATCGGATAGCTCGGCGCAACGCCGTGCTTGACCGCCCAGAGGTACCAGTTGTCGACAACGGTGCCGGTCAGCAGGATGCCGATGCCAGCAGTGATCACGGTCAGGACCGCGCACCACCAGGCCCAGCGGTGGATCGACTCCATGGTCGCGTTGAAGCCCATGGTCCAGCGCCAGAACAGCGCCGCACGCTCTGCAGCAGTACCACGATCCACCACCTGATCGATCTCACGGTCGCCACCGAAGCGGCTCACGGCCAGGATGGTTGCACCATGCATGGCGAAGAGCAGCGCCGAACCATAGAGGAAGGCGATCGAGAGCATGTGGAACGGGTTGTAGTAAAGATTGCCGTAGCGAATCGAGAAGGCAGCCGTCCAGTCGAGGTGCGGGAAGATGCCGAACGGCACCGCCTCGGCCCAGCTCCCCATCATGATCGGGCGGATGAAGCCCAGGCTCAGATAGAAGAAGATGGCTGCGGCGAACGCCCAGGACAGATACTGGCTCATGCCGAGGTCGGCCGCGCGCTTGTAGGTGCGCACCCACCACAGCAGGATCGAGGCCGTCAGGAAGAAGCCGGCCATCAGCCACCAACCACCCTCGGTGAGCGGCGGAATGCTCAGTCCGTACTGCGGTGCCGGCGGCTCGAGCGCGAGCCAGAAGAAGTTCCTGACGAACTCGATCGGATTCCAATCGACCGTCGCCATCATGTTCAGGCCGATGATCAGAATCGCGACGAAACCGAAGATCAGCGAGAGGGTACCGGTGAAGCCGAGGTAGATGGGACCGAACTGAGCGTCACCGATCTTCCCGAGCCAGTAGGAGAAAATGGGCTTTCCGAGACGTGGCAGCTTGCCTTTCGGCAGCGGCACACCCGGATAGGCCGGGCAGCGCACTTGCACGCTCGTAAAAATGTTCTGATATTCAGGCATTGTAGTCTCCTAGATCCTACCAGAGCGGAAGCTCAAGCCACCAGTTCCACCATTCAGGCCAACCGCGGGTCCAGAAGGGTCCACTGATAACGATACACACCGCGCTCCAGAAGACGGCGCTCAGCGCCAGGAACAAGCCCAGACGGTGGATGCCGAGTGCGCCAATGGAGTAGCCCACGAGGTCACGGAAGAAGGTGTTCTCATGCTCGCCGGTCTTGACCGGCTCACCCTTCTGCGGATTGGTCACCGACAGGATCAGCGAGCCGTGCATCGACAGCGCCAAGCAGGTGGTGAAGAAGAAGGTGATGCCGAGCATGTGAGCCGGGTTGTAGTGGAAATGCAGGAACTGATACCCCACATTCGAAACCCAGTCGAGGTGGCTCAGGATCCCGTAGGGGAAACCGTGACCCCAAGCGCCCATCAGCACCGGGCGAACGACCACGAGCGTCAGATAGGCGCCGATCGCGAACGCAAATGCAAAGGGGATGTGGAAGCCGATGCCGAGCTTACGGCAGATTTCGACCTCTCGGAGAGCCCACGACACAAAGGCACCGGTGGCACAGATTGTGATGATTTGCCACAACCCGCCCTCGGTCAGCGGCGCCATTCCCAGACCGTAGCTCAGGTCCGGCGGCGCGATGCTGATCTGCCAAATGTTGTAGGTCTGGAGTTCGGCGTTAGGACCGATGGTCGCACCCCAAACGATCAGGAGCACGCCCAACAATGCGAAGAAGAAGCCCGTCACCCCGAAGAAGCCGACATAGAACGGCCCCACCCAGAAGTCGAATAGGTCTCCCCCTATCAGCGTCCCGCCACGGACGCGGTATTTTCTCTCAAAACTGAGCATGGCCATCGTAAAATCCTCTGCTGGGGAGGCACCCGAGGCGGCTGCCTCCTCTTAGCACTGTCGGCGGTAGGAGGGGCCGACCAGCTTGGCCGAGCCTCGCCTGCCGCCCCCATCAGGGACGTTATTGGTGCTGCGGCACAACCGGCGTCACCTGCTGGACCGACGAGGCCGGAACACCGTCTTCGAGCCAGTTGAACTCGGCGGTGCTCAGCAGAATCATGTGGATGGCGAGACCCAGCACGATCAGGAAGGCGAAGAGGGCGATCAGGATGCGACGCGGATCGATGAGCATCCAGATCTTCCACAGGGCTTCGGTCGGGAACATAACTAATTCTCCTAAAGAAATCGTAAAGGTCGTGCAGCACTTGCTGCCCAGGCGGCCCCGATGGGCGCCTGTGCACCTACGCTCGGATTACAGCCAGGGGCGCCACAGCCAAGCGAGGATGTGCGCGACGACCACGATGCCGAAGAAGGCAGTCATGCTCTGCACGAAGATGCCGTGGAACTCCTGTGCTTCCTGCTCGGTCAGACCGGTCACGCTGGTGTTGTCAGCCATTGGATAAATCCTCCGAATTTGGAGCTAAACCTCAGTTACGCCGCACTTGCCCCGTGCGGCGAGGGGTGCCGTGAGAGTGTCTGCCACGGCTGAGAAGACACCCGATGCCTGTCGGGCGAAATCCCATCGTGCCGATCGCCCCGCGACGGGGGAGATCGTCAATTCGATCCGCCACCCCTGGTGCGCTCGCACCCTCGGCCTCGCTCACTCTCAAACTCAGGAGTGCTGATCGAGGCTAGCGTCATTCGCGTGGTTCACAGAGGACTCACGACAGCGCGGGCTCGAAACACGATGGCCCTACGGGCTGGCTGGATTTTGGGTGTCAGTCTAGCTTGACTGGCAGAGATGTCAATCTACATTTACACCGGATTTTGACCCAGCCCTGCCCCGGATCAGGATTCCTTCCCAATGGGGCCTGAAGGCTGCCGGATAGCGACGCGCAAAGCGGTGTGAGGAAGGCCGCTGGCACGACAGCGCCCACCGGGAAGGCGGGCACGGAAGGGTGATGAGAGAGTGCCGACAGGCACCGTCCGGGCCGCCTCGGGCCGCCCGGACGACACCCTCAGCAGCGGCCTCAGGCGCCGGAGACGGCGCCGCGCGACTGCTCCACCTGGGCGACACCGACCTGCTCGAGACCCGCGGTCCGGGCAGCGCGCTCGGCAGCGTCACGCAACCGCTTGGCCGCCGAGATCCGCACCAGCACCGGCTGCGCCTCGACGATCCGGTCGAACAGCGCTCGCGCCTCTTCCGCCCAGGGCAGCTCGCGATGCATTCGCGCCGGAGTAGGATCGACGCGATCGAGATCGCTGCCCAACGGCAGGATGTTGAACAAGGCGTCGAACAGCGCGTTGCACACCTCCTGGACCAGATAGGTCGCCCCGGCGTAGCCCATGAAGGGGGTGCCGGTATGACGCCGGATCACCGTGCCCGGGAAGGAGGCCGGGATATAGGTCGCGCGAGCGCCGATCTCGGCGAGATACATCCGCTCGTTGTAGCTACCGAAGACGATCAGCGGCGTCTTCTCCTGCACCGCGGTGCGGATCGCGTCGTTGTCGATCTTCACCCCGGCGCACCGCGAGAAGGCGAAGTTGCAGGGCAATCCCAGCTCGTCCTCGAGGAAGTGGCGCAGCCCGCGACTATAGGTCTCGCTGGCCGCGACACCGAAGCTCGCGGTGGTGAAGAAGTCCTGGGTGACCGAGCGCCACAGGTCCCAGATCGGCTTGATCGTGGTGTGCTTCTCGCGCTCGATGAAGGGCTCGGGGTCGAGCCCGAGCAGCTCGCCGAGGGTGCGCAGGAACTTGGTGGTGCTGTGCAACCCGATCGGCGCCTGCAGATAGGGCCGCTCGAGCGCCTCGCACAGCGCCCGACCGCTCTCGCGGTACATGCACACGTTGACGTCGGCGTCGGCAAGCCTGGGGATCTCCGAGAGCTCGCAGCCGAGCGGGAAGGTCAGGTTGACCTCGGCGCCGATGCCCTCGATCAGGCGTTGGATCTCGGCCAGATCCGAAGGCATGTTGAAGGTGCCATACATCGGACCGATGATGTTCACCTTCGGGCGCTCGTCGGGGCCGCGCTCGCGGCGCTTGACCGCCTTGCCCTTCTTCGGCCCGTACTGGGTCCACAGCCAGTACATCGCGCGGTTGGCGCTCTGCCACTGGTCCTCGTCGATGGTGCGCGGCAGGAAGCGCTGGATGTTGGTGCCTTCGGGGGTCACGCCGCCGCCGATCATCTCGGCGATCGAGCCGGTCACCACCACCGTCGGCAGCTTCGGATCGAGGCTCTCGAAGGCCCGGCGCATCGCCTGCTCGGTGCCCTCCTGCCCCAGCTCCTCCTCACCCAGCCCGGTCACCGCCACCGGCAACTCGTGCGGCGGCAGGCCATCGGTGTAGTGCAGCACCGCCGTCACCGGCAGGTTCTCGCAGCCCACCGGGCCGTCGATGATCACCTGCAGGCCCTTGACGGCGGTGAAGACGTAGACAGAGCCCCAGTAACCGCCAGCGCGGTCGAGGTCGTTGATCAGCATCGGTAAGGCGTCCTCAGTGCGCGGCTCGGGTCGGCTTGGCGCGGCGTGTGCCGGGCGCGACGGGCCAGACCCCGCTCGTCGCCCCCTCCCCGACCCCGGCGAAGAACGCCTTCATGGTGTCGAAGCGGGCACGATTGCCCAGCGCGGCGTTGATCACCTGCGCCAGCGAGCCGGCCCCGGCGGGCCCCATCAGCGGGCGCGCCGAGATCAGATTGGTGAAATAGAGCGCGGGGATGGTCATCTCCTTGGCCGCCTGCACCACCGGCGTGGTGCCGATGGCCAGGTCCGGCTCGAGCGCCTTCACCGCGGCGAGGTCCTGCTCCAGCGAGGCGCGGAACTGCACCGGCACGCCGCGCTCCTCGAGCCAGGCAAGATCCGGTTCCGACCAGGGGGTGCGCGGACAGGCGGTGCCGACATAGGGCACCTCGGCACCGGACTCGATCAACAGGCGCGCGACCAGCAGCTCCGAGCCCTCGTAGCCCGAGACCAGCACCCGCCCCTTGATCGGCGCGCCGGCGAGCGCGCCCTTGATCGCCGGCAGGAAGCGATTCTTGGCCGCGTCCACGGTATCGCGCGCAATCCCGCAGGCCGCGCCGATGGCATCGAGCCAGGCGGCGGTGCCCTCGACCCCGACCGGGGCCGAGCCCACCACCGGACGCCCGGCGGCGGCGAACTCGCGCGCGCTGGCGGCATAGTGGGGATGGATCGCCGCGGCGGCGGCGCAGTCGAGCGCGGCATAGAGCTCGCGCCACTCGCGGGTCGGGATCACCGGACCGGCGGCCAGCCCCAGCGGTTCGAGCAACATGCCGATACCGACCGGGTCGGCCGGGAACATCTCACCGAGCAGGGTCACCGTGGGGCGCTCGCTGCGCCCACCGCGCGGGGCCTGCACCGGGCCCTGCTCGGCCTCGCGACGGGCGTAGTTGAGCATCGCCCCGGCGAGCACGTCCTTGGCCTCGGCATGGGTCGGCACACCGAAACCGGGGATGTCGATACCGAGCACGCGCACCCCGTTGAGCTCCTTGGGCAGCAGCCGCAGCGGCACCCCGGAGGCGGTCGGCACGCACAGATTGATCACCACGATGGTGTCGTAGCGCTCGGGGTCGGCGAGCGTGTCGACGGCCTCGCGCACGTCCTCGTAGAGCTGACCGGAGACCAGGCTCTCGGAATCGAACGGGATATAACCGATCGAGCGGCGCGCGCCGTAGAAGTGGGCGGTGAAGCTCAGGCCATAGACACAACAGCCCGAGCCGACCATCAGCATCGCGGTACGACGCATCCGCAGCCCGACGCGCAGCGCGCCGAACGAGGGACACATGGTCTGCGGCTGATCGTGCGGCGCCGCCACCGCGTTGGCGTCGAGCCGCGCGATCAGCGCGCTGTCGCCGGCGGCCTCGGCGGCACGGCGCAGCACGTCACGGTGCTGACACCCCCCCTCCCCGGGTGCGGCAACGGCCTGCGAGCCGCGGGGCGCGTCCTGGTGCTGCTCAGACATCGTCGTAGACCACCTCGAGCGAGGGCCGCTCGATCGCGGCGGTACTGCACATGTCGGTCGGCTGCGCCGGCTCGAGCACGACGTTGCGACCGACCTCATCGCCCTTGAACAGGCCGAGCAGCGACTCGTGGTCGAGCGGCTTGGGACGACGCGGCGGCGCCTCGGCGACATTGGTCGCCAGCTCCTCGAACAGCGGCCCCCAACGCTCGCCGGGGCGACCGATGATCTCGTAGTTGGCGCTCTTGCGACGGATCTCCTCGTGCGCCGGGATGGTGGCGAGGATCGGGATATCGGCGGCGTGGGCAAAGGCCTGGGCCTCGCCGGTGCCGTCGTCCTTGTTGATCACCATGCCGGCGACGCCGACGTTGCCGCCGAGGCTGGCGAAGTACTCCACCGCCGAGCAGACGTTGTTGGCGACGTAGAGCGACTGCAGGTCGTTGGAGCCGACCACGATCACCTTCTGACAGAGATCGCGGGCGATCGGCAGGCCGAAGCCGCCGCAGACCACGTCGCCGAGGAAATCGAGCAACACATAATCGAAGTCCCAGTCGTTGAAGCCGAGACGCTCGAGCAGCTCGAAACCGTGGATGATGCCGCGACCACCGCACCCGCGACCGACCTCGGGGCCGCCGAGCTCCATCGCGAACACGCCATCGCGCTTGAAGCAGACGTCACTGATCACGACCTCCTCGCCAGCGCGCTTCTTCGCCGAGGAGGTGCCGAGGATGGTCGGGCAGGAGCGCCCGCCGAACAGCAGCGTGGCGGTATCGCTCTTGGGGTCGCAGCCGATCAGCAGGACCTTCTTGCCCTGCTGCGCCAGCATGTACGACAGGTTGGCGAGCGTGAAGCTCTTGCCGATGCCACCCTTGCCGTAGATGGCGATGATCTGCGTCTCCTTGACCGCGGGTGCCGCACTGCTCGAGGCGGGTGTGTTGACGGATACGCTCACGAAATCGCTCTCCAATCCAGAATCATCTTCAGGCACATCGGGTCGCCGAAGGCGGTGCGATAGGCGCGATCGGCCTCGGTGGCCGGCTCCCGATGCGTAATGAGCCCGTCCAGGGACAACCGGCCGGACTCGACCAGTTCCTTGACTGCGGCCAGGTCGGCGGGATGCCACTGCGCCGCCACCCGCAACCGCGCCTCGCGCATGAACGCCGGCGGGAAGGTGAACGACAGCGGCTGGCTGTAGAAGCCGGCAAGCACGATCTCGCCCTGCGGGGCGAGCCGCGCGATCAGCTGATCGAGGATCTGCGGATCGCCGCTGACATCACAGATGCTGCGATAGTCGCGCCGCTCGTCATTGGCCGGATCGACCACCTCGTAGTCGAAGCCCTCGGCGCCGCTGGCACGCTCGGGATTGACCTCCCAGACCACCGGACGACTGCCCTCCTCGGCGAGCGCGGCGATGCGCGCCAGCAGCCGACCGAGCACCCCGTGACCGACGATCAGCTCGGCGTGCGGCGCCTTGCCGGGGGTGGCGATGGCGTGATAGGCCGTCGCCGCCAGCGCCAGCAGCACCGCACGCTCGCCGAGGGCCTCGTCGACCGCGAGCAGCCGCGCGCCGGGCACCACCACCCGCGCCGAGGCACCGCCGAACAGGCCGTTGACCTCGCCATAGCAGCGGGCACCGGGGACGAAGACGAAGTCGCCGGCCTTGACCCCCGACTCTGGACCGGCCTCGACCACGCGACCGACCGACTCATAGCCGGGCACCAGCGGATAGCCCATGCCGGGGAAGGGGGGCATGCGCCCGGACCACAGCAGACGTTCGGTGCCGGTACTGATCCCGCTCCAGTCGATCTCGACCACCGCATCGCCCGCCTCGGGCGGGGTGAGCTGCAATCGTTGAAGCGAAAGACGTTCGGGCTGTTCGAGGACAACGGCGAGGGTTTCGAGGTTCACGGTGCGGCACGCATTCGAGTTGTTACGGACGAGCCTCGCAGTTTAACGGATGTGACCGACCCGTCCACCGCGAGAGCCCAGGGATATTGATCTGCATCGGCAAAAGCGATCGCCACGGGACGTGGTGGAACGCGCTCAGTCGGACGCCCGGCGTGCGAGCAGCGCACGGGTGAGGATCGGGCGGTTGGTTGGCAGCTCGCGCGTCTGCTCGAACCCGGCGGCGGCGAGCATCGCCTCCAGCTCGGCGGCGGTGCGTGGGCGACCGCTGCCCATTGCCAGCAGGTAGAGACCGAAATAAGCGTCCCCCACCGGCTCGGCACCACGGGTGCCGGACATCGGCTCGGCCACCAGCAGCGTACCGCCGGGGGCGAGTGCGCGATGCGCCGCGGCGACGAAACCGGCGGCACGCTCGTCGTCGTGATCGTGCACCACCCGCACCAGCGAGACCACGTCCGCCCCCTCGGGCAGCGGATCGCGCAACACGTCACCGCCGACGGCACGGGCGCGCTCGGCGAGGCCCTCGCGGACGAAGCGCGCCTGAGCGCGCTCGGCCACCGCCGGCAGATCGAACAGGATCACCTGCAGGTGCGGCCAGCGCTTGGCCACCTCGACCAGGAAGGTGCCATCGCCGCCGGCGATGTCGAGCAGACAGTGGTGATCGCGGAAGGAATAGGCATCGAGCACCTCCTCGGCGATCATCGCCTGGGAGTCGGCCATCAGCGCCGAGTAGCCGTCCACCGCCGCGGCATCGCTGCGCGCCGGCGCACTCGACTCGGCATAGGCCCAATAGTCGGCGAGCGCGCGCTGCGGACGCTCGCCGCGCAACAACGCCAGCGGGTCCTCGAGATCGGCATAGAGCATCGCGTGGTGCTCGACCATCGCGGCGATGCCGCGGTTGCCGAGCACCACGGCACCACGCTCGCCGAGAGCGAAGCGGTCCGCCCCGCGCTGCTCGACCAGACGCAGGCTGGCCGCGGCGAGCAGCAGACGGCGCGCACCCTCCTCCGGCAGCCCCAGCGCCGGGGCAAGCGCGGCGCTGTCGCTCGGACCACGCTCGTCGAGCAGCTCGAACAGGCGCGCGCGCACACAGGCATAGAGCACCTGGGAGTAGACGAAACCGGCAACGATGTCGAACAGCTCACGGGCGTGACGCCGGGCGAGCGGGCGGGTCAGCGGGAAGCGGGCGGCCCAGCGCTGAAAGCGCGGGCTGGAGAGGAGACGATTGCGTAGCTTCAGCCAGTCGTCACGAATCGGCACGGGGTCCCTCCGGTGCGCGCCCGGCGCGCGCCGCACGGGCGCGCGCGACAGACGCCATCAGGCAGCCTGCTGGGCGAGGCTCTTGGGCATGATGTGGCGCGCCTCGTGCACCAGCACCTCGGCAAAGCGCTCGCGCCCGGGGCACTCGGGGATGGCGTCGACAGCCTCCTGCACCAGCCCCTTGAGCCGGGCCACGGCCCCCTCGACACCGAGTTCGCCGGCGGCGCTGGGACGGTTGAGCAGGGCATCGCGTCCGACCGGCTTGCCGACCTCCTGGGCGCTGGCGGCAACATCACGCAGATCATCGGCGACCTGGTAGGCCTCGCCGATCTTGTCACCGACCACCCGCCAGGCATCGGCGTCGGCGCCGGCGACCTGGGCACCGGCGGCGGTCGCCGCGGCGAACAGCGCGCCGGTCTTGGCGCGGTGATAGTGCTCGACCGAGACCTTGGGCTCGCACTCCCAGGCCTGACCGGCGGTGATGCCGTGCGGCATCCCCGCCGAGCGCCCGACGGTGAGCAACAGCGGGGCGAGCAGTGCGGGCTTGTCGCTGAGCTGACGGGCGAGGTGCTCGAAGGCGAGGATGATCAGCGCATCGCCGGCGAGTACCGCCAGCGGCTCGCCGTAGGCGCGGTGCACCGAGGGCACCCCGCGACGCAGCGGCGAGTCGTCGAAGCAGGGCAGATCGTCGTGCACCAGCGAGGCGCAGTGCAGCAACTCGATGGCGCTCGCCGCGGCATCGGCCGAGACCACGTCCTTGCTGCCACAGGCGGCGGCCACCGCGATGCACAGCCGCGGGCGCACCCGCGCACCGCCCGGGAAGACCGCGTGACGCACCGCCTCGGCCAGCCGCGGGGGACAGCCGGAGACGACCACATGTTCAATGGCCTCGGTCAAGGCCCGCTCGATTCTCGCTGCGGTGGCATCCATCTCTGCTTCCCCGGCAACTGGTGTTCGTCTGAAAAAGTGTAAGGATTAGTTGACACTAATTTGTGTCATGTACAATAGACATCAACGCACGAGGCGTCAACGTGAATCACAGGAGGTCGCTGTCCGATGTCAACGCAATCGGTGGTCGTCATCGGAGCAGGGATCGGCGGCCTGGCAACGGCCATCCGTCTCGCCGCTCGCGGACTGCAGGTCAGGGTGTTCGAGCGCGCCGCCGGCCCCGGCGGCAAGATGCGGCAGCTGCAGGTCGACGGTCAGGCGATCGACGCCGGGCCCACCGTCTTCACCATGCGCTGGGTGTTCGATGAACTCTTCGCCACCGCCGGCGCGCGACTCGACGATCATCTCAGACTGCAACCGGCCGAGATCATAGCACGCCACGCCTGGAGCGCCGACGAGCGTCTCGACCTCTACGCCGACCACGAGCGCTCGGTCGCGGCCATCGGCGACTTCGCCGGCGCCGCCGAGGCCGAGCACTACCGCGCCTTCTGCAAGCGCGCGCGCGCCGCCTACGAAACCCTGGAGCAGAGCTTCATCCACGCCTCCCGTCCCAGCCTGATAGGACTGATGAGTCGCTGCGGGGTCAGCGGCATGGCCGGCTTGCGCGGCATGCGTCCCTACGACACTCTATGGCAGGCGCTCGGCGAGCACTTCGCCGACCCCAGGCTGCGCCAGCTGTTCGGACGCTACTCCACCTACTGCGGCTCGTCACCCTTCGCCGCGCCGGCGACGCTGATGCTGATCGCCCATGTCGAGCAGCAGGGCGTGTGGCTGGTGCGCGACGGCATGCATCGCGTCGCACGCGCGCTCGCCGCGCTTGCCGAGGGGCTGGGGGTGGAACTCCACTATGGCCGCGGGGTCTCGGAGATCGAGGTGACCCGGGGGCGAGCCAGCGGCGTGGTCCTCGAGGACGGCGAGCGGGTGAGTGCCGACGCGGTGGTCTGCAACGCCGATCCGGCGGCGCTCTCCAGCGGACGCCTCGGCGCCGAGGCGATCGCCGCCCTGCCCCGCCTGCCGGCCTCCCGTCGCTCGCTCTCGGCGATCACCTGGGGGCTGGTGGCACACACCGAGGGCTTTGCCCTCGAGCGCCACAACGTCTTCTTCGGCCGTGACTACCAGGCCGAATTCGACGACATCTTTCGTCATCGACGGGTCCCGCGCGAGGGGACCGTCTATATCTGCGCCCAGGACCGCGGCGAGGGCAACATCCCGTCGGGTCCAGAGCGCCTGTTGTTGCTGCTCAACGCCCCTGCACGGGGCGACATGCAGCCATTCGACGCTTCGGAGATCGAGCAATGCGAACGGCGGGTATTCTCCCTGTTGGAACGATGTGGCCTGAGGGTGGCGCGACACCCGGAGCGCTGCCAGGTCGTCACGCCGAGGGACTTCGAGGGGTTGTTCCCGGCGACCGGGGGAGCGCTCTACGGCCCGGCGATCCACGGCTGGCGGGCATCGTTCAATCGACCGGCCTCGCGGACCCGGATCCCGCGGCTGTATCTGGCGGGCGGGAGCACACACCCGGGCGCGGGCGTGCCGATGGCGGCGATCTCGGGGGAGCTGGCGGCGACGAGCCTGCTCGCGGACCTCGCTTCGACCTGAGCATCACCCCCGGCGGCTATCTGTGGTGGTATGTCGACGCGCTGAGCGACGACGGCCAGCACGGGCTGACCGTCATCGCCATGCTCGGCAACGTCTTCTCGCCCTACTACGCCTGGCGCCGACGTCGCGCCGCACCCGACCTCGACCCCTTCGATCACTGCGCGCTCAACGTGGTGCTCTACGGGCGTGACGGCAAGAAACGCTGGGCGATGACCGAGCGTGGTCGCGGCGCACTGCACCAGAGCGCCGATACCCTGCGCATCGGCCCGAGCGGCCTGCACTGGGACGGCGAGGCGCTGACCATCGACGTCGACGAACTCACCGTCCCCCTGCCCTCGCGACTGCGCGGACGCATCCGCGTCCATCCCAGCGCCATCAACCCGCAGGACTTCGTGCTCGACGGCAAGGCTCGTCATCGCTGGTGGCCGATCGCCCCGGTCGCGCGGGTCGAACTCGACTTCCAGAATCCCGGCCTGCGCTGGAGCGGCGCCGGTTATCTCGACTCCAACCGCGGCGAGGAGCCGCTGGAGGCCGGATTCCAGCGCTGGGACTGGTCGCGTGCGGCGCTCAGCGACGGTGCCGCCACCCTCTACGATGCCACCGAGCGCGATGGTCGCAACAGCCAGCTGGCGCTGCGCTTCGCGCGCAACGGCGAGGTCGAGCAGGTGGCGCCGCCGCCACGGGCGGCGCTGCCGACGGCCAGCGTCTGGCGGGTCGGACGCGGCACCCAGTGTGAGGCCGGCGATCAGGCGCGGGTGGTGCAGACGCTGGAGGACACCCCCTTCTACGTCCGCTCGGTGGTCGAGACCCGACTCTGCGGCGAGCGCGTCGAGTCGGTGCACGAGAGCCTCGATCTCGACCGCTTCGCCGCCAACTGGGTACAGATGCTGCTGCCCTTCCGCATGCCGCGCAAGACCTGGGACTGAACCCACGCATCCTCGGCGTACTATTTAATAAGGTGTCACACAACA
>NZ_RHFJ01000003.1:0-125453 GCF_003718675.1 Marichromatium sp. AB32 | reverse complement strand
CGCGACCAGCGCGGCGCCCGCGCCGGCCGCTGCTGCGGCCGCAGCAGCGGCCGGCGCGGGCGCCGCGCTGGTCGCGCCCCGCAGCGAGCGCCCCACGCCACCGCCACAGACCGCCAGCATCCCCAGCGGCCCGCTGCCGAGCATCTTCTCCGATCAGCAGCCCGACGCCCCGAGCACCTCGACCCGCCGCCCCGGATCGCTGCAGGACCTCTTCGAGCAGCAGCGCGCGCCCAACCTCTCGCAGCCGGTGGTCTCGACCCCCAAGCCCGAGACCAAGGCGGCAGAGGAGCCGGCACCAGCCGTCGAGCCCAAGCCGCAACCCAGGCGCGAACCGGTGGTGGTCGCCAAGCCACCACCCGAACCGCCCAAGGCGCGGCCCCGGCCCGCGCCCAAGCCCGCGCCCAAGCCAGCCCCATCGAGTGGCGGTAGCTCGGGGTGGGGATTCAAGTACAAGGGGGCGGAGCGCAGCTACTGACCTCGCCCGCCCCGGACAGGGATCGTTCGTCGCCCGCGTCGAGGGACCGGGCGGCGGCACGAGTGACGCCACGCCCGGCGTGGCGTTCGGCCCATCGTGTGATACATCGAGGAATCGCCCATGCAATCAGCTCGTCCCCGAACCACCCGCCGTCCGTGGCTGCGCCACGCGCTCCTGGCCCTCACCACCCTGATCCTCGCCCTGACCGGCAGCGGCGCCGCGCTGGCCCAGAGCGGCTACGGCTTCGCCGCACCCGGCGGTTACGGCCTCAAGATCTACCGCACCGACTATACGCTCTACCCCTTCGTCCAGGTCTATCTGCGCACCTTCGACTCGGACATGCAGCCGCTGATCAACCTCAACGAGCTCAACATCGGGCTGATGGTCAAGGGCCGTCCCTACAACCCGATGAAGCGTCAGTACGGCATCCAGTCGATCCGTCAGCGCGAGGAGGCCACCCGCAGCGTGCTGGTCATCGACGCGAGCAAGACCATGTCCGGCGCACCCTTCGAGGAGACCCTGCGCGCCGCCATCGGCTATATCGAGAGCAAGCGTCCGCAGGACGAGATCGCGGTGCTGGCGGTACGCGACACCAAGCAGGGCTACGAGCTGGTCTCGCAGTTCGAGCGTGACGAGCGGGTGCTCGCCCGGCGCATCGCCGACATCCAGCCCGACGGCATGAAGACCCGGCTCTACGACACCATCGGTGCCGGCATGCAGATGTGCGCGATGAGCGCCCAGGGCTCGGTGGCCGGCGGCAACTACGTGGTCTCCTGCTCGCTGGTGGTGTTCTCCGACGGCAAGGACGAGGGCAGCTCGATCACCCGCAACGAGCTGATGACCCGTATCTCCAACCTCAGCGTGCCGATCCCGATCTACTCGCTCGCCTATTCACGCATCGACCCGAGCCACTTCCAGAACCTCGAGGCGCTGTCGAAGAACTCCTTCGGCGTCTACTACCTGGTCGGCGAGACCACCGCACGCATGCAGCGCATCGTCGAGGAGATCCAGAACATCCTCCAGAGCGACTACGTGGTCACCTTCCGCTCCTACATCCCGGTCGACGGCGAGAGCCACAGCCTCAAGCTCGGCGTCGAGTACCCGAGCGGCAGCGGCAAGTACGTCTATGACGACACCAGCTTCGAGGCGATCCAGCCGCCGCCGATCCCGGCGATCCGCTCGGCCATCACCAAGTTCGAGCAGGCCATCCCCAAGCTCCCGGCGGGTCAGACCCCCTATTGGGATGATCCCGCAGCGGCCCCCGAAGCGGCCCCGACCATGCCCCAGTGAGGCACGCCGGTCCGGGCCGCTCGGCCCGGACGGCCCTCGACACCGAATCGACAGCATCGCGAGGAAGCAGATGATGAAAACACCATATCGTAAGGGTCTGACCGCGGCGGCGCTCGCCGCCACGGTGGCGGTCAGCGGTTGCCAGACCACCGGCGATACCCAGGATCAGGCCGCCGGCGCCGGCATCGGCGCGCTGGTCGGCGCCGGCATCGGCGCGCTGGTCACCGGCGATGCGCGCGGCGCGGCGGCGGGCGCGGCCATCGGTGGCGCGCTCGGCTGGAGCGTGGTCGCACTCAATCAGTACCAGTCGCGTCAGGTGCGCTCGAGCGCCGCCGACAGCCGGGTCTACGGTCTGAGCAAACCGGTCGAGCGCACCCAGGTCAAGATCCGCCGCGGCTCCAACTCGCCGCGTACGGTCGGCCGCGGCCAGTCGGTCGATCTGGTCACCGACTACTCGGTGATGCTGCCCCCGAGCGTCTCGCGCACCTCGGTCACCGAGAGTTGGACGCTGAAGAAGGATGGCCGCTCGGTAGCACGCCTGCCGGCCAAGACCAGCACCCGCTCCGCCGGTGGCTGGGCCGCCCAGGCCGAGATCACCATCCCCAGCGACGTGCCACCGGGGACCTATGTGATCGAGCACCGCGTCAAGGCCGGGTCGAGCTACGACACCGACGAGTCGACCTTCGTGGTGCGCGGCTGAGCGCGGCACCGACCGGACGATGCCGCTCCACTGGCTGCTCGGACTGGCGCTGTTCGGTGGGCTGTTCGGCGGCGGCGCGGACCAGGGCTGCGCCACCGCCGAGCGGACCATGCAGCGCATCGAGCGCGACTGGCCGCTGCGCGCCTCGGGCGACCCGCTGCGCCGTCACGTCCAGGCCCTCGGCGCCCGACTCGGCGCGATCGCCGGGCTCGACACCGAGGTGCGAATCCACCTGGTACGCAACCTCGAGCCGCTCGCCTTCGCCCTCGGCGGCGGCCAGTTCCTGGTCAGCGACGGTCTGATCGCACTGGTCGGCGACGAGGCCCAGCTCGCCGCGGTACTCGCCCACGAGATCTCCCACCAGCGGCTCGGTCACTTCTGCGCCGCCCCCGACTCGGCCGATCAGCGCATCGATCTCGGCGCCGTCGTCCAGCACTTCGACCTGCAGCGCGAGATCGCCGCCGATCGGGCCGCCGAGGCGCTGCTCGCGCGCGCCGGGCTCGACCCCGGCGCCATGGCCGGGGTGCTCGTCTGTCTGCAACAGGGTCACGGCGCCAGCGCCCAGCTCAGCGCACGGATCGGCGCGCTCGCCCCGGCGCCACCGCCCCACCCCGAGCACGACTCGCCCGCCTTCACCAGAGTGCGCGCGCAACTCGTCGACGAACTCGACGGGCTCTGGTCGGAGAGCGGCAGCTGTCGTCCACGCTGAGCGCCGCATCACCGCTCAGCGCAACAGATCCTCGCGTCGGCGCTCGAATTCATCGTGCTCGATCTCGCCGCGCGCATAGCGCGACTCGAGGATGCGCAGCGCCTCCTCGCTGGCACATCCCTCGCGGCCGCGCCCATCGCGCCGCCCGGCACGCAGTGCCCAGACCACGCCCAGGATCACCAGGACCCAGAAGATCCAACCCAACCCACCGGGTATCCAGCCATGATGCATCGTTCGTTGCTCCAGAAGTCAGAGTTTCAGGGATTTGAGCCGCAGCGCGTTGGCGATCAGATCAAAAACTGAGGCCCACCGCGGCGGCGGCGACGATCGGCGAGCGCAGCAGGCCAAGGGCCGGATACAACACCCCAGCCGCAACCGCGACACCGAGCGCGTTGTAGACGAAGGCGAGGATCCGGATCGGCGCGGAAACGCGCTGCAGAATCGATGGACAGTGCCGCGATGACGGTGGACACGGGGCGTGTCGTGGGCAACGCTCATACCACAGCGCAGACCCGTCGCGGCATCGCTGGCAGCCCGCATGACCGACCTCGGTGCTGGCCGCATGGAACGGGCGCGCCCGTGGGCGCGCCGGCCTGGGCTCAGTCGCCCTTACGCTGTGCTTCGACCAGCGCCTCGAGCAGACGTTCGATATTGGCCATGTGACGCTCCATGCGCTCCATGTGCGCCTGCTGCATCTCCCAGCGCGAGCGCATCATCGGCGGCGGCATGCCGGGGCCCATGCCCATCGCACCCGGGGACATGCCCGCGGGCGGCATCGGCCCCGGGCCTCCCATCGGCATCGGTGTGGTCGCCGGGACCGCCTCTCCCTCCTCGGCCGGCACCGGCATGGCGAACAGCAGCGCGAGGAGCGCGGCGCCGAGGATGCGCACGGCAGACACATGCGTTGCAGACATCATCTCTGACCTCCCTTGATCGGCTGGTTGCAAACCTGCAGACGAGACGTGTCCTCGTCAGGGTGAGTCGGAATCTCCCGACTCACCCGCGACACTGGGCGCAGAGGGCAAGGATTCAACCAGGCGGAAGGATCAGGCGGGGGCGTGATGCTGCAACCAGAAACGATGCAGGGCCGCGACATTCTGGGCGCAGAGCAGCGGCATCGCCGCCTCGAGCTGCTCGGGTTCCCAGTCCCACCAGGCGATCTCGAGCAGCAGCTCGATCTCCTCGGCGGTGAAGCGGACCCGGATCGGACGCGCCGGATTGCCGGCGACGACGGTATAGGGCGGCACATCGCGGCTGACCAGGGCGCGGCTGGCGACGATGGCCCCGTCGCCGACCCGCACGCCGGGCATCAGCATCGCCTCGCTGCCGATCCAGACATCGTTGCCGATGACGGTGTCGCCGGCCGGGACATAGCCATCGAGGGCGCCGGCGAAGGGGGTGTCGTCGCGATAGAAGAAGGGATGGGTGCTGATCCAGTCGCTGCGATGGCCCTGGTTGCCGGCCATCATGAACACCGCACCACTGCCGATCGAGCAGAAGCGCCCGATGATCAGGCGGTCGACATCGTCGCGATCGGGATCGAGATAGCGCACACACTCATCGAAGGAGTGATGGTGATAGTAGCCCGAGTAGTAGCTGTATTCGCCGACCTCGATATTGGGGTTGCTGACCTGCTCGCGCAGTGACTTGCCGGCGAAGGGGCTCTCGAAATGGTTGCGCATCCTGACGCTCCGATCCATGACGCACGCGACACGAGGTGCGTCGACTCGCTGAAACCTCCGAGTGTAACCGCCCGTCGCGCCGCGCTGCTATCATCGACGCCCAGGTCCAGCCGCAGCCAGAGCGCGTCATGATCCCCCGCCCCTTCGAATACCGCTTCACCGTCCAGCTACACGACACCGATGCCGCCGGACGCCTGTTCTTCGCCCATCTGTTTCGTCATGCACACGACGCCTACGAGGCGCTGATGCGCGAGATCGGCCAGCCGCTACCGCCGATGATCGCCGCGCAGACGCTGCTGCTGCCACTCACCCACGCCGAGGCCGACTATCTGCAACCGATGCAGCACGGCGAGCGGATCTGCGTCGAGGTCGAGGTGCTGGAGCTACGCCAGCGCGCCTTCAGCCTCGGCTACCGGTTCCTCGACGCCGCCGGCCGCCTCGCCGCGCGGGCGCGCACGGTCCATGTGCAGATCGCCCTGGAGCCGGGGAGCGCGCGCAGCCTCGCCCCCGAACTGCGCGCGGCCCTCGAACCCCACCTCGCCGCCGCGCCGACCGAGTGAGGACCCGCGACGCCAGCGGCCAGCGGCCAGCGGCCAGCGGCCAGCGGCCAGCGGCCAGCGGCCAGCGGCCAGCGAGATTGAACCGCGAAGACGCCAAGGTCGCGAAGCGGGAAAAGAGCAAGCTATCTTCAGCCTCCAGCGGGAAGCAGCTCCAGTCGCCAAAGCCTTGAAATTAAATAACTTTGCGCGCTTTGCGTCTTCGCGGTTCAGTCTTAGCGGTTCAGTCTTTCCGGCTGACGACTGACCTCAGCGCCCCGGCAACGGGCATTTGTGCCCATCCTCGTCGACCCGCACGAAGGTGATGCAGGTCGAGAAGATCTCCTGTTCGGCGCCGGTCTCGAGGTCGTCGGCGAAGACACTCACCGCATAGGTCAGCGAACTGTTACCACGGCACGACTCGACGGCCTCGAAGCGCAGCACCGCCCCTTCGCGCACGCTGTGATGGAACTCGACCCGATCCATCCCGACGGTGACCAGGCGACAACCGGGATTGTCGCGACTGGCGGCGATCCAGCCGATCTCATCGACCCACTGCAGCAAGAAACCACCGAATAGATAACCATAGTGGTTGAGATGTCCGGGTCTGACGACCTTGTAGTTTTCCATAAGTGTCCCTCGATGCAACAAAACCTTCAAAAAACCGCGTTTAACTGCGCTGGATCTATATAAAGCCCCGCACGACTTGGGTATTTTTCGCCCCCGCATTCGCTAACGACCTGATCGAGGGGGAAACATGCCCGACACCGCGGCCCTGGGCTGGATCGACATCGTCGTCATTCTGACCTATCTGTTGACGACCGCCTATCTCGGCTGGCTCGGTTATCGCGGCACTCGCTCGGCGGCCGATTTCCTCGTCGGCGGGCGTGGCACCCATCCGGTGGTGATGGCCATTTCCTATGGCGCCACCTTCATCTCCACCGCCGCCATCGTCGGTTTCGGCGGAGTGGCCGGGTTGTTCGGCATGAGCCTGTTGTGGCTGGTGTTCACCAACATCGCCGTCGGCATCCTGCTCGCCTTCGCGCTGCTCGGCGAGCCGACCCGTCGACTCGGCCATCAGCTCGGCGCCCACACCTTCCCCGAGCTGCTCGGCAAGCGTTACCAGAGCCGCGCCATCCAGCTCTTCTCCGGCGGGCTGATCTTCCTCTTCATGCCGCTCTACGCCGCCGCGGTGATGACCGGCGGCAGCGTCTTCGCCGCCACCCAATTCGGTATCGACTTCGAGGTCGCGCTGCTGGTCTTCGCGCTGATCACCGCCGCCTATGTCATCCCCGGCGGGCTCAAGGCGGTGATGTACACCGACACCCTGCAGGGGCTGGTGATGATGGGGGCGATGCTATTCCTGCTGGTGTTCACCTATTCCTCCCTCGGCGGCATCGGCGAGGCCCACCAGGCGCTCACCGACATGGCCGACCTGGTGCCGGCGCCCCTGCAGGAGATCGGCCACCGCGGTTGGACGGCGATGCCCGAGTTCGGCTGGGGTTCGCACCAATATGACCTGTGGTGGATCGTGGTCAGCGGCATCATCCTCGGGGTCAGCATCGGCGTGCTCGCCCAACCGCAGCTGGCGGTGCGCTTCATGACCGTGCGCAGCCGCCGCGAGCTCGATCGCGCGGTCCCGATCGGCGCGGTGTTCATCCTGCTGATGGTCGGCACCCCCTATCTGGTCGGCAGCCTGTCGAACGTCTGGTTCGCCAAGAACGGCCCCGAGATCCACGGCCAGCTGGTCGAGACGCTCGACGGCGAGCACGACCACGCCCTGGTCCAGCCGATGGTGCAGGACGCCACCGGCCACTGGTCGGTCGACCCGGCGCGCGGCCCGGTGCCGCTGATCGTCGCCAGCCGCGATCCCGCACGCGATGCCAGCGGCGCCACCTTCACCCTGCTCGGCGGGCGCTCCACCGCGATCACCGCCGTCGGCGGCGATGCCGACCGCATCATCCCGGCCTATATCGGCGCGGCGCTGCCGCGCTGGTTCGGCGTGGTCTTCCTGCTCGCGCTGCTGGCCGCGGCGATGAGCACCATGTCGAGCCAGTTCCACACCATCGGCACCGCCGCCGGGCGCGACCTCTACGAGCGCATCAGCCGCGGCCGCCAGCGCGAACCGAGCCTCATGGTGATGCGTCTGGCGGTGATGCTGGGACTGCTGATCGCCGTCACCATCAGCTACGCGGTGCGTCAGGAGTACGTGGTCGCGCGCTTCACCGCGATCTTCTTCGGGCTGTGCGCGGCGAGCTTCCTGCCGGCCTATTTCGGCGCGCTGTTCTCGCGCCGGGTCACCCGCGCCGGGGCGCTCGCCTCGATGCTGGTGGGGATGGGCGTGTCGCTGTTCTGGCTGGTGCTGATCAAGTCCAAGGAGGCCGCCGCCATCGGTCTGGTACAGCACCTCACCGGCGGCGAGACCAGCCTGCTGGCCGATCACCCCAACTGGCCGATGGTCGACCCGGTGCTGATCGCACTGCCGGCGGCCACCCTGACGCTGATCCTGGTGAGCGCGGTCACCCGCCCGCCCGAGCCCGAACACCTGGCCCGCTGCTTCCCGGAGCGCGCCGCCCGAGACTGAAACACCGGTCGCCATCACCAGCCGGCGCCCCGGACGACGCAACGACGCCCGGCCCGACCGGGCCCCAGCAGGAGAAGACGCATGCTCGGCATCGAAGACCCCTGGGTATGGCTCGCCTATCTCGGCAGCATCCTGGTGACCCTGATCTGTCTGCTCTATGGATGGATCCGACGCAACACCGCGGACGACGAACCCAGCGCCGCGGACCGACTCTGGGCACTCGAAGAACAGCAGGTGGAAGATGCGCTGCGCTAGGCTCACCCGTCCCCTCATCGCGCTCTCGGCGCTGCTGCTCGCGGCTCCGACCCAGGCCGCCGGCGACGCCTTCGACTGGGGCGCCGATCTCAGACTGCGCCATGTCTCCATCGGCAACGTCGGCTTCAACAGCGACAGCCCCACCGCCGAACGCAACTTCCAGCGTTATCGCGCCCGGCTCTGGGGCGGCTATGAGATCGACCCCGGCGTGCGCCTCGACGCCCGGCTGATCTGGGAGGGGCGTCACTATGTGCTGCCGACCCCGGGCGCCTGGCCGCTGCCGGGGTTCGAGCGCAACTACAGCGGCGGGGTGCTCTTCGACCGGCTGGTGTTCACCCTCGAGGAGCCGGGCGGGCTGCCGCTCACCCTCAAGCTCGGTCGTCAGGACCTGATCTTCGGCAACGGCTGGCTGGTGCTCGAGAGCAGCCCCTTCGACGGCTCGCGCTCGATCTATTTCGACGCCGCCCGCGCCACCCTCGACCTCCCCGGCGACACCCAGCTCGACCTGGTCTACATCGACCAGAGCGCCGACACCGGACGCTTCCCGCAGGCGCTCAACGGCGAGCTCGAGGATCAGGTCGAGCAACACGAGAGCGGCGTCATCCTCTATGCCCGCAACCGCGCGCTGATCCCCGGCGCCGATCTCGACGGCTACTTCATCTACAAGCACGCACGCCCCAACGAGACGCCCGGCAACCTGCGCTTCAACAACGGCTATCCCTTCACCTCGCCCACCGAGCACGGCGACGTCTATGCCGCCGGCGCGCGCATCGACACCCCGCTCGCCGAGCGCTGGCGGCTGCGCGCCGAGGGCGTCTATGAATGGGGCACCCGTAACGGGCGCGATCTCGACGCACTCGGCTTCAACAGCCGGCTGACGCTGAACCTCGGCGGCGGGCTCGACAGCAAGCTCCATCTCGACTACGAGTATCTCTCCGGCGACGACCCCGACAGCGCCGGCGACCAGGCCTTCGACCCGCTGTGGGGACGCTGGCCGCAGTGGAGCGAGCTGATGATCTATCAGTGGCCGCTCGAGACCCGGGTGGGCGAGGCGAGCAACCTGCACCGCGCCAACCTCGGCTGGATCGCCCAGCTGCTGCCCTCGACCCGCCTCACCCTCGACTACCACGCCCTCTGGGCCGATCAGCACAGCACCCGCAGCGCCGCGCAGCTGGCCAACATCAGCGGCGCGGGCGACTTCCGCGGTCATCTGTTCACCGCCTGGATCAAGACCCGATTCAATGACCATCTCGCCGGCCACCTGATGGCCGAATACCTGCAACCGGGCGATTACTACGCCGCCCACCGCCGCGACAACGGCTACTTCGTCCGCGCCGAGCTCACCCTGAGCTGGTAGGGGCCGCGGTCCCCTTGGTTGCTGCGACGCAACAAGGGGACCGATAATGCAACCAGAATCCTTCTGCACTACGAGAGCGAAACCGAGACCATGACTGGAGAACGGCTTTTGTTGAGCGGCGACGACGCGGTCGCCCTGGGAGCACTGCACGCTGGCGTGCGGCTGGGCACCGGCTATCCCGGCACGCCCTCGACCGAGATCCTCGAGACCTTCGATCGCATCGGCGGCCGCGCCCAGTGGTCGCCCAACGAGAAGGTCGCGCTCGAGGTCGCCTGCGGCTCGGCCTTCGCCGGCGCGCGCACCATCGTCACCATGAAGCACGTCGGCCTCAACGTCGCCGCCGATGCCCTGTTCACCGCCACCCACACCGATGTCGACGGCGGACTGGTGATCGTCTCGGCCGACGACCCGGGCATGGCCTCGAGCCAGAACGAGCAGGACAACCGTCACTACGGTCGCGCCGCCGCCGCGCCGGTGCTCGAGCCGATCGACTCGCAGCAGGCCTACGACTTCACCTGGCTCGGGCTCGAACTCTCCGAGCGCTGGAAGATCCCGGTGATCCTGCGTCTGACCACCCGCGTCTGTCACGCCAAGACGGTGGTGCGTCCGCGCGCACCGCATCAGGACGACAGCGCACTGCGTTTCCGCCGCGACGTCCCGGCGCGGGTGATGATCCCCGCCTTCGCCAAGCCGGCACATCGTCGGCTGCGCCAGAAGCTCGCCGAGATCACCGCCTGGAACGAGGCCGAGGGGCCGATCGAGGAGCACCGGGGCAACCGTGAACTCGGCATCGTCGCCACCGGCGTGGCCGCCGTGCACGCCCGCGAGGCCGCGCCCGATGCCTGCCAGCTGACCATCGGCCTGACCTACCCGCTGCCGCTCGAGCGCATCCGTGCCTTCGCCGCCAGCGTCGACCGTCTGGTGGTGATCGAGGAGGGCGACCCGGTGCTGGTCGACAGCCTGCGCGCCGCCGGCATCGATGCCGAAGGCAAGGCCGAGCAGTATCGCTTCGGCGAGCTCAATGTCGCGCGGGTACGGCGCATCCTCGCCCGCGACACCAGCCCCGAGAGCGAGCCGCCGGCGGGCAAGCCGCCGGAGCTGTGTCCCGGCTGCTCGCACCGCGCGGTGTTCGAGACCCTGCGTGATCTCGACTGCATCGTCTCGGGCGACATCGGCTGCTACACCCTCGGCGTACTGCCGCCCTTCTCCGCCATGGACACCTGCGTGTGCATGGGCGCGAGCGTCGGCGTCGGGCTCGGGCTGCGTCACGTCCTCCCCGAGGACGAGGCACGCCGGGTGGTCAGCGTGATCGGCGACTCGACCTTCGTCCACTCCGGGCTCACCGGCATCGCCGAGATGGTCTACAACCCGCCGGCCACCGGCCACGTGGTGCTGATCCTCGACAACGCCACCACCGCGATGACCGGCCAGCAGGAGCACCCGGGCACCGGTCGCCTGCTCGACCACAGCCCGACCAAGCGCATCAGCTTCGAGTCGGTGTGCGAGTCGATGGGCGTCGACAACGTCCATGTGCTCGACCTGCACCGCAACGCCGACGGGCTGCGCCCGCTGCTCGAGGAGCTGCTCGCCCGCGACGAGACCTCGGTGGTGATCACCCGTCAGCCCTGCGTGCTCGCCGCGCCGAAGATCCGGCTCTACGAGAAGGCCGCGGCCGAACAGGCCGAGTGCGCCGCCGCGACCCAGGACTGAACCCGGTCGTCGGCGCCCACCCGGCGCCGACGCCGCCCCGAACCCGGGGCGCGCGCCACGGCACGCGCCCGCACCTTGAGCGAGAAGATTCGATGCAACAGGTCAAGAACATCGTGATCGCCGGACTCGGCGGCCAGGGGGTCATCAAGGCCTCCGACATCCTCGCCGACGCGGCCTTCCGCGCCGGCTTCGACGTCAAGAAGAGCGAGCTGCACGGGATGAGCCAGCGCGGCGGCTCGGTGAGCAGCGACGTGCGCTACGGCGAGGGCGTGCTCAGCCCGATGGTACCGCCCGGCGAGGCCGACGTGCTGCTGGTGCTCGAGGCCACCCAGGTCGAGATCAACCGCCCCACCCTGCGCGCCGGCGGACTGCTGATCGGCCCGGATGTCATCGAGCCCGGCGCGCTGCGCAACCGCAAGAGCCTCAACGTCGCCCTGCTCGGCGCGCTCTCCACCGCGCTCGAGATCGATCAGGCACACTGGGAGGCGGCGCTCCACGCCAACCTCGCCGAGAAGCTCCACGCCATCAACGAACAGGCCTTCGCGCTCGGTCGCGAGGGCGCGGCGCGCCACCTCGGTCAATAACGATCGGCAGGGGCGCGCCGCGCCCCGCCATCCGCCAGCATGGGTCGACCGGGCACGCCCACGGTCGATCCGGATCAAGAGGACACCCATGTTTAAAGAGCTTTGGAACGACGCCGCCGGTGGCTTCCACCCCGCGAGCGCCCCCGACTACCTGCCCGAGCAGGCACTGCGCGAGGTGCAGCTGCGCCGACTGCGCGCCGTGGTCGAGCATGCCTACAAGAACGTGGCGCTGTTCCGCAGTCGGATGGAGGAGCGCGGTCTCACCCCGGAATCGGTCCAGAGCCTCGCCGACATCGCCAAGCTGCCCTTCACCGTCAAGGCCGACCTGCGCGACACCTATCCCTCGGGGCTGTTCGCCGTGCCCATGGGCGACGTGGTGCGGCTGCACGCCTCCTCCGGCACCACCGGCAAGCCGATCGTGGTCTCCTACACCCGCGAGGACATCCAGGTGTGGTCCGAGGTGATGGCCCGCGCGCTGGCCTGCTACGGCCTGCACCGCGGCGACATCATCCAGAACGCCTTCGGCTACGGTCTGTTCACCGGCGGGCTCGGCGTGCACTATGGCGCCGAGACCCTGGGCGCGACCGTGGTGCCGATCTCCGGCGGCAACACCGACCGCCAGCTGATGGTGATCCGCGACTTCGGCGTCTCGGCGCTGTGCTGCACGCCGAGCTACTTCGCCCACATGCTCGAGCGCGCCGAGGAGCTCGGCGTCGACCTGCCGGCCTCGCCGCTGCGCGTCGGCGTGTTCGGCGCCGAGCCCTGGAGCGACGCGATGCGCCGTCACATCGAGGAGGCCGCCGGGATCCGCGCCTACGACATCTACGGGCTCTCCGAGATCGTCGGCCCCGGGGTGGCGAGCGAGTGTACCGAGCAGCACGGCCTGCACTTGTTCGAGGACCACTTCTACCCCGAGATCATCGACCCCGAGAGCGGCGAGCCGCTACCCGACGGCGAGGAGGGCGAGCTGGTCATCACCACGCTGAGCAAGCGGGCGATGCCGATGATCCGCTATCGCACCCGCGACATCACCTCGATCATCCCCGAGCGCTGCGCCTGCGGTCGTACCCTGCGGCGGATGCGCCGCATCGAGCGCCGCTCCGACGACATGTTCATCATCCGCGGCGTCAACGTCTTCCCCTCGCAGGTCGAGGCCGCGCTGCTCGCCGTCGAGGGCACCCTGCCGCACTACCAGATCATCCTCACCCGCGATCACGGTCTCGATCAGATGGCCGTCGAGGTCGAGGTCACCGCCGAGGTGTTCAGCGACAAGGTGCGCGCACTCGAGGAGGTGCGCGCCCGTCTGGCACAGTCGATCGAGCGCATCATCGGCATCCGTGTCATGCTCCGTCTGGTCGAGCCGCGCACCATCGAGCGCAGTCAGGGCAAGGCCAAGCGCGTGATCGATCGCCGCCACGACTGAGCGGCCCCGTCGTCGGTGACGACGGCCAGGAAGATGCACAAAGGGGAGTCGAACCCATGAAACTGCAACAACTGTCACTCTTTCTCGAGAACCGTCCCGGCCAGCTCGGGGCACCGCTGGAGGCGATCGCGGCCGAGGACATCAACATCCTCACCCTGTCGCTCGCCGACACCGCCCAGTTCGGCATCCTGCGTCTGATCGTGCGCGAGTGGGAGCAGGCCAAGCAGATCTTCGAGCAAGGCGGCTGGGTGGTGAAGCAGACCGAGGTGGTCGCCGTCGACGTGCTCGACCGCCCGGGCGGCCTGGCCGGCGCGCTGGCGGTGCTCGAGGCCGCCGAACTCAACATCGAGTACATGTATGCCTTCTCGCTGCGCCGCGACGACAAGGCGATCCTGATCTTCCGTTTCGAGGACCCCGACCGCGCCATCGAGGTCCTGCTCGAGCACGGGCTGCACGTGGTCGAGGCCGAGGAACTGATGCGTCACGTCGGCTGACGCCAACCACAGACCCAATGCCAATGTCCAACCAAGACCCCGACTGGTCGAGCGAGAACCGTATCTGGAACCGCAGCGCCGAGACCCTCCCGCGCGAGGAGATCGCGGCGCTGCAACTCGAACGACTGCGCGCCATGGTCGAGCGCGTGGCCCAGGTGCCCTTCTACCGCGATCAGTTCAAGCACGCCGAGATCGGCCCGCAGAGCATCCGCTCGCTGGCCGATCTGCGGCGCCTGCCCTTCACCACCAAGGACGACCTGCGCCGCCACCAGCCGCTCGGCTTCCTCGCCGTGCCGCGCAAGGAGCTGGCGCGCATCCACGGCTCCTCGGGCACCACCGGCGTGCCCACCTTCGTCGCCTACACCGCGCAGGACCTGCGCACCTGGTCGGAGCTGTGCGCGCGCTTTCTCGTCGCCGGCGGGCTGCGCCCGGCGCACACCGCCCAGGTCGCCTTCGGCTATGGCCTGTTCACCGGCGGGTTCGGCCTGCACTACGGCATCGAGCGGGTCGGCGCGGCGGTGATCCCGGCGGCGGCGGGCAACACCCGACGCCAGATCGACATCATGCGCGAGCTCACCCCCGAGGTGCTGATCTGCACCCCGAGCTATGCGCTGACCATCGCCGATACCGCGCGCGAACTCGGCATGGATCCGGCCACCCTGCCGATGCGCTACGGCCACTTCGGCGGCGAGCCCTGGACCGAGGACATGCGTCGCGAGATCGAGGACCAGCTCGGGCTGCAGGCGTTCAACAACTACGGGCTCTCGGAGGTGTTCGGCCCCGGGGTCGCCGGCGAGTGCCCGCTGCACGACGGCATGCACATCCAGGAGGACCACTTCATCGTCGAGTGTCTCGACCCCGAGACCCTGGAGCCGGTCGCCGAAGGCGAGCCGGGCGAGCTGGTGATCACCAACCTCACCCGCGAGGCCACGCCGCTGATCCGCTACCGCACCCGCGACATCGCCCGGCTCTATCGCGAGCCCTGCGCCTGCGGCCGCACCACCATGCGGATGAGCCGGGTGACCGGGCGCACCGACGACATGCTGATCATCCGCGGCGTCAACGTCTTCCCCTCGCAGATCGAGGAGGCGCTGTTGCGCGTCGAGGGCACCACCCCGCACTATCTGATCGAGGTCGACCGCCCGGGCACCCTCGACGAGGTCCACGTCAAGGTCGAGATGCGCCCGGAGATCTTCTCCGATCGCATGGACCGGATGCAGGGGCTGTGCGAGCACATCAGCCGCGAGATCCAGACCGTCGCCGGCATCCGTGCCCATGTCGACCTGGTCGAGCCGAGATCGATCGAGCGTTTCGTCGGCAAGGCCCGGCGCGTACTCGACAAGCGCCGGCTCAACGACTGACCCAAGGGCCACATCCCAGGAGAGAGCATGACCATGATCCATACCGCGCGCCGAACCCGACTCCCGGCCGGGCTGCTGCTCGCCGCCCTGCTGCTGCCGCTGCTCGCCGTCGCCGGCGACGGCTACTATATCGAGACCGTCAATCGCGGCTCGGCGGTGATGACCGAGGGGCCGCAGGAGAGCCTCACCAAGACCTACATCGCCGCGGGCAAGATGAAGGTGGTCAACAGCGGCGAGAACGCCGACAGCATGATCCTCGACCCCGAGTCCGGGGTGATCACCTTCCTCAACGACGGTCTGCAGCAGTACTTCACCATCAACGTCGACGACGTCGCCAAGGCGATGGCCGACCCGAGCATGGCGCAGATGCGCGCGATGATCAGCGAGACCAAGGTCAGCGTCGAGGACACCGGCGAGACCCGCCAGATCGGCGACTGGGAGTGCCGCAAGTACGCAGTCACCAAGCAGGGCATGATGCAGGTCGAGCAGGAGGTGTGGGCGACCGAGGAGATCGATCTCGACGTCCGTCCCTACACCCGGATGATGCGCATGGCCGGCGCCGGCGACATCCCCGGCGGCGCCGAGCAGATGGCCGAGCTCGACAAGATCAAGGGCTTCCCGATCCTTACCATCAGCACCATGAACATGATGGGCACCGAGGTGCGCACCGAGACCGAGGTCACCGCGGTACGCCAGGAGACGATCGCCGACGACTTCTTCACCGTCCCCGACGACTATCAGCTCAAGGAAATCGGCATGGGCATGGCGCCCCCGGCCGGACACCCGCCGGCGCAGTGATCCGCGCCCCGTGGCCGGCGCGCGCCGGCCACGGCACCCGACTCAGCCCGCCCCCGTCCGCGCCAGCGAACCGATCGCCACCCGATCGTACTTGCCCGAGTCGAGCAACGGCAGCGCCGCCACCCGCAGCCAGCTCCGCGGACGCTCCGAGCCCGACAGCGGCCCCGCGCACCACACCGCCAGCTCATCGGCACTCGCCTCGCCACTGTAGACGGCCACCAGCCGATGCCCCCACACCGGGTCCTCGAGCGCGACCACGGCGAGCGCCGTGACCCCGGGCGCCCCGGCCAGCACCGCCTCGACGCGGGCGAGCGAGACGTTGTTGCCGGCGATCACCCGCAGGTCGTCGGCGCGTCCCTGCACCCAGAGCGCGCCCGCGTCGGCGACCCAGCCGAGGTCGGAGGTCTCGAACCAGCCATCGCGCAGCCCCTCGCCGGGGCGCCTGTCGGGGTTGGCATAACCCTGCATCAGCACCGGCCCACGCAGCCACAGCCGCGCAGGTGCCTCGGCCTTGCCACCGCGCGCCGCACAACCGGGTAGCAGCGGCCCGATCCGTCCGGGCGACGGCGCCGCGTGCAGCCGCGCCGAGGTGGCGATCTGCGAGCCGGTCTCGGTCATCCCGTAGGTGACGTGCAGCGGCCAGCCGGCCTCGAGTGCGCGCGCGGCGAGCGCCGGGCTCAACGCCTGACCACCGACCATCACCACCCGCAGCGAGGCCGGTGGCCGCACGCCGTGATCGAGCAGACGCGCCAACATCGGCGGTACCAGCGAGAGATGGGTGATGGCGTGCGCATCGAGATCGTGCGCCACCTGCTCGACGGCGAACCCCTGGTGCAACACCAGGGTCGCGCCGGCCAGGGCGCAGCGATAGGCGATGGCGAGACCGCCGACATGACTGGTGCGCAGACAGCACAGCCAGCGATCGCCGCCCCCGAGCCCGAGGCTGTGGTTGCAGCCGAGCGCCGAGGCGAGCACGGCATCGGCGCCGAGCATCGCCGCCTTGATGCGCCCACCGCTGCTGCCGCTGGTACGGATCAGCAGCGCCGGGGGGCGCGCCGGGGGCGTCCCGGGCCCCGGGCCGAGCCGTTCGAGCCGGGCACCGAGCGGATCCCAGTGCCACTCGACCGCGGCCAACCGCGCCAGGTCGGCGCGGGCCTCGCGGTCGAGTCCGGCACGATAGGGGAAGAGCGCGGCACCGAGCCGCGCCAGGGCGTGCTGCATCAGCAGCAGATCGAGCACCGGGGCATCGGGGGCGAGCACCAGCTCACCGGCGGCCAGCCCCTGATCGCGGAGCAGCCGGGCACGCGCTGCGACCTCGACGCCGAGCCGATCGTAGTCCCAGCGCTGATCACCACAGACCAGCGCCAGCCCGGTGCCCGAGCACCAGGGGGCGGCGGAGAAGTCGGGGGAGCGAGTGCGCACCGGCATGCCCCGCGGGGCATGCGAAAGTGCATCGGACATCGGTCTACCAGCGGACCTCGAAGACGCAGGTCTCGGCGCCCTTGGCCTGGCAGGCGGTCTCGGTGACCCGCGCCTCGCGCTGCACCAGCTTGCGGTAGAGACGCTCGAAGGTCCCGGCGTAGAAGTCGCAGAGGGGATGCTCGGCGCGGGCGCCGGCACAGATCGGGCCGTCCTCGATGATGAAGCGCGGCGGATAGGCCGGCAGCGCCTCGAACCGACCGGAGCCGGCGAAGGTCCAGGC
This sequence comes from Marichromatium sp. AB32, assembly GCF_003718675.1. Classification (NCBI taxonomy): domain Bacteria; kingdom Pseudomonadati; phylum Pseudomonadota; class Gammaproteobacteria; order Chromatiales; family Chromatiaceae; genus Marichromatium; species Marichromatium sp. AB32. The sequence goes on along the minus strand of NZ_RHFJ01000003.1, from coordinate 107,793 downwards.
GTTGCGCCGGATCGCGGTCATCAGCACGCGGCTGGCCAGGGGCGCGGGCAGGATCTTGAGCAGACGTTGCGCCGGGCGCGGGATGCGCCGGGCGAGCAGATAGTCGCCGGTGCGCACGCCGGCATCACGCGAGACCGCCTTGGCGCCCTCGACCCCGATCAGCTCGCGCAGCGCGACATGGAGCCGGGTCACCTCGCGCTCGTCGACCATGGTCTCGGGCATGGCATCGAGATAGTGCGCAAGGCCCGCGGCCTCGAGCAGCGCCTCGACGCGCTCGCGTCCTTCGAAGGACTCGAGCGCCTCGGCGATGCGAATGATGGCGTTGGGACCGACTCGCCCCGGGGCCGGGACGGTGGTATTGACTGGTTGATTCATTGGACTAGGATCGATCGCCACTGCGTACTGCCCCAGCCACTCGAACCGCCCCGCTCGACACAGAGTCCGTGGAGCAGATAGCGCCCCTCGGGGGTGACCCGGATACCATCCTGGCTGACCTCGACCAGCCCACCGTCGCCATCGCACAGCAGACGATCCTGGTCCTCCTTGAGCGCGGCGGCCGACGCGGCGGGCAGACGCATGTTACACATCAGGGAGACCAGCGCATCACGGCGCCGACGCTCCCGCTCACCCAGTCGCCGTCCCGCGGCGACCGGCAGTTGACCGGCATCGAGCCGTCCCCGCCAGGCACGCAGATCGGACTCGTTCTGCACCAGCACCTCACCCAGCTCACCGACACCGCTGGGGCCGAAGGCGAGCACCCGCGAGGCCGGCAACGGGGTATAGCCGATGGCGGTGCGGTGAAGCTGACCAGCACGCTGGGCGACGGCCAGCTCATCGCCCTCGCGCACGAACAGGTCGAGACCGACCCAGCGATAACCGGCCTTGGTGAAGGCCTCGACGGCCTGGCGGAACAGTGCCAGCTTCTGCTCGGCGCTCGGCAGCATCGCGGCGTCGATGGCGTGCTGGTGGGGACGGCGAACCGGATCGTGATTGTAACTGAAGCAGGAGATGCGGTCGGGGGCGAGATCGATCACCTGATCGAGGGTGGTGCGGAAACCCTCGGCGGTCTGGAAGGGCAGACCATAGATCAGGTCGAAGCTGATGTTCTCGAAGCCGGTGTCGCGCGCGGTATGGTAGACATCGCGCACCATCCCCAGCGACTGCAAGCGGCCGATGGCGCGCTGCACATCGGTGTTGAGGTCCTGCACCCCGAAGCTGACGCGCTTGAAGCCGAGCCCGTAGAGCAGATCGAGCTGGCCGGCCGAGGCCCGACGGGGGTTGCACTCGATCGAGGTGCAGGCATCGGGGGCGAGTGTGAAGTGATGCTCGACGATCTCCATCAACCGGGCGAGCTGGGGCTCGTTGAGATGGTTGGGGGTCCCACCGCCGACATGCAGCTGCACCACCCGGCGTCCCCGCCCGATCAGCTCGGCGACCCGCCCGAACTCACGCTCGAGGGCGTCGAGATAGCCGTCGACCTTCTCCTCGCTATGCGTGATGGTGGTATCACAGGCGCAGTAGAGACAGCGCACGTGACAGAAGGGCACGTGGACGTAGAGCGCGAGATCATCATCCGGGGCACTTGCCAGCTCGGCGAGTGCTTCTCGGTAGAGGGTTTCGCAGAAGGATCGGTCGGAGACCAGACCCGAGGGGGAGAACGGACATCCGCTCGAGGATTGGCCATACCGGTCGAGCAACTCGAACGGCACACTGGTAGAGAGAGGCGCCATGTGTCAAACCTGTCTTCAGGTTGTGCCGCGAACATCCGGGTACCGACGCGACGGACCAGGCCGTGGCCACCCCAAAGTGTCGCAGTCTCGAATCCATCCATATCCGACTCGGAATGTCCGGCGGATTCACGGACCTCGTGGACGAGGGCGCGCGAGCGCTGGACGGCCAGCACGACTCAATGAATCTCTCCGCGAAGAACCTGGCTCAGGATGTCTCGGCACCCCGTCGGGCCGCCGAAGGCATCTTGCAAGCGCTTGTCCAAGCGGGATTTTCCGAATGGATCGAGCACACCGACGGTCTCGTCGATCTGCGCTCAGGACTCCATGCGACCGCGCCGCGCTCGCCATGGCTGGCACCGAGGATTATACGTCGACTGCAGACGAAGCTCTACCTTGTCACGGTGACCGACGAAAAAGTTCCCGGCACCCATGCGGCGCGATGCCGACCACCCCGCTCGACACCTTGCACAGGTAGGCCGAAACCCTCAGAGCCCGGAGGCCCATCCGGTTCGTCGGCCACAGGCGGGGGCGGCATAATCACCGCCCTCGCCGCCCTGCGGGCGGGTGCGCGACACCGCCGAGCGCAGCGCGCCACCATCCGCACCCGAGCCACCCTGATCATCCTTGGCCGCATCCTGGCGATTCGGCAACGCCCAGGACCAGAGCGCCTCGTCGGGCAGCGGCAGCACCAGCAGCCAGTGCTCGAGCAGCGCCAGCGCGAGCAGTGTGGTGGCCAGGCTCAGGCGCACCGCGGCGGCGCCGGCCGAGTGTGGCGCAATCGCCTCGAGCACCATCAGCACCACCACCACGGTGGAGACGGTGATCGAGATCGGGAAGAGCAGGTTCATGCCGCGATTGGGCATGTAGCTCTTGAGATAGCGCAGATGCTCGGGGAGCCAATCCTCGTTGAGGTTGGGCACACCGAAGAAGAGATTGAGCTTGGCGCTCCAGCGCATCAGCCACAGCACCATGAAGGTCCAGACCCCGACCTGGTTGGGCTGCTCCCAGGCGATCAGGATGAGGAACACGGCGGTGGCGATGATCGCCAGCTCATGATAGAGGCTGGTGAGCACCGCCAGCCAGAAGCGACGCCAGCCACGACAGTCCCGGGGGCAGGCAAGCTTGCGCGGACCGGTGAGAAAGCCGGTGAAATAGCTCATCTCCAACACCCCCCAGATCACCAGACCACAGGTGAAACCGGCATAGGCGGCGAGACGGCCGTCGTGCAGGCTGCTCAGGGCGAAACCGAAGATCGCCACCGCCAGCACCACGATGCCGCCGAGCATGGTCCAGCGGAAGGTGCGACGCGGCAGATTGTCGAGATAGAGCACCACGCCGGTGCCCAACCACCACAGCCCGAGCGCGAAGAGGACTGGGAAACCGAAGTCGGTCATGCGATGCGACCCATTCTGCTGCTGAGGCGAGCCGCAGGGCTCGCCGATATCACCGAGACCATCCGCTGCCCGGTCGCATCAGGGTCGATACGCGCGAGCAGGCGCGTCCCCGCGGGGACGCGCCACGAATGGGCTCACTGGGAGACCGGCTCGGCGTCCAGGAGTTCGGCGAACACGCCTTCGTTGCTCTCGCCAAAGGCGCGCAACCGGATCAGGATCTCGGTTTCCGGATCCTCCAGGGTGATCGCACCGTCGGCGCGACGCGCCACCTGGAAGGGTGCCCCGGCCTCGGCCTGGTGCAGCATGCGCTCGCGCCCCATGCTGCGCAGCACGCCACGCACGAAACCGCCCTCGACGGGCGCGAAGGTCTCGATCAGTTCGCCGGTGGTGTCGTCGTAGACGGCGAGCACGTCCTCGGGCTGCGACTCGAAACGCAGATCCCTGGTCTCGACCGCCGGGGCCACCGGGATCTGCTCCGGCGACATGCCGGTGAGACGCGCGATGCTGATCATCAGGATGATCGAGCCGAGCAGGATCGCGACTGCGATCAGCACGCCCCGCGGAAACGGGCGTTCACCAAATGGATCACTCAAGATGAGACCTCGTCAGGAAGCGGCTGCGGGACTGGACTCGGCCTCGCTGTCGCTCGCGGAATCCTGCTCCTCGCCGCTCTCGGCGAAGGCCTTGAGGGCATCGGCCAGGATTCCGGCGACCCGGTCGACGTCCGGGATCGCCCGCAGCATCGGGCGTGGAGGCGAGAAGGTCCAGGGGCGGACATGGGGCCAGAAGAGCACGTAGGAAGGACGCGCGGACTCAGCGAGCAGCAGGGGGATGTCGCCACAGCCATCGGCGTAGCGACGCAGATCAGCGGTGCGGATCTGCGCGAAGGGCAGATTCATCATCATCGGCAGCGCCACACCGATCCGCATCACCACCCGACGCGAGGTGATGGTGTAGACGGTGGTCCGCGCCATCCCCCAGGCCAGCAACACGAGGGCGCCGATGGCCAGCGCCGCCAGCATGGCGATCCACAGCGTTCCCTGCACCACGGCGGCAACGCCGCCCTGATCCGCCCACCCGAATGCCAGCAGCACTGCCAGCAACAGGAAGTAGACGGCGATCTTCCTGACGTGGAAGACGCGCCGCGCCAGGACGTTCCAGCGCGGCGCGCCCTGCCAGAGCAGCTCCTCACCAGGAGGAAGCTGCTCGGGCAAACCCCGAATAGGCTCGAAGTCGTATTCCTTCACAGCAGGGGCTCTGCACGCTCTTCGGTGGCGTAGAGTTTGCCCGCGGCATAGAAGGCGCAGACCTTGTCCTCTTCATAGAGGGTGACCTGATCCGGGCTGGCCAGGGTCGGCACCTTGGCGAAGTGCTCGCCGCGCAGCGACACCACCTTGACCTTGCCTTCCTTCTTGTTGAAGCGGCAGAAGTTGATCGGCAGCAGCACCTGCTTGCCACCCTGAGCGGTCTTCATCTCGAGGTAACGGATCTGCGGCTCGGAGCGATCGACCCAGACGTCGGTGATGGTGCCGCCGTTGGCGCCGTCGAGACCGACCACGGTCATGCCGCGCGGATCGGGATCCTTGCTGGAGATGGAGAAGTCGGTGGCCACGCGCAGCGGCACGATCTTCGGACGACCGTCCTCGGTGAGGTCGGGGTGCTTCTCACGGTTGGGCGAGGAGCCCGGGCCGACGCCAGCGGTCATCGGATCGCCGATCGGCTCGATCGGGGCACCGAGGAAGGGCGCGATCGGCTTGGCCTTGAGGTTGGTCTCCGGTGCCTTCGGGTTCGGCGCCTGCACGGTACCGCCGTTGTGCGGCAGGATGAAGGTCTTGGGCGCGGGCATGCCGGGGAAACCGACAACCTTGACGCGACCGCCCGAGCGCTCGGTGCGATCGGAGTCGAGCGGATAACCCTCGCGCTTGTCTTCCTGACGCAGGTAGTAGATCAGACCGGCGAAGAAGAACCAGAAAGCCCAGATCGTGAGCTGGGCGACATCGATGTATTCAGTGATGGCAGCATTCATGTTGTGACCTCCGTAGGACAAATGGCCAGCCGGCTAACCGGCCAGACCGAAGCGCGATGACCGCCTTGGACCGGGTCGATGGGCCAGACCCGCAAGCGCACCAGTGACGACCAACGTGGCAGATGAAAAAACGAACTCGCGTGATGTGACAACTCCATAACCGGCCGACAAACCGGTCTCGACCGGACCCCTCTCCGCCCCGTGGCGCGACCCGAACACAGCCACGCGCGGCGTGGACAGTGCGCACTGCACCCTGGGGCAGGCACTCATGCCGGCACCAGCTCCAGGGCCTGAGAGGTGTAGAAGCCGACCATCACCCGGTGGGTGCGCCCTGGCTTCCAGCCACTGAGCCTGGGCTCGGCGGCGATCAGCGCCTGCAGTCGCTCCAGGCTCACCGGCACGATCGCCGGCGAGCGATCGCTGCGCGGGAACCACTTGCCGACGGCGTGCATCAGTGCCAGCAAGGGCGTCCGTGGCGCAAAGGTGAACAGGATCGATCCGCTGGTGCGCTCGGCGATCCCGGCGAGCACATCCACCACATCCTCGGGGCTGTAGTGGATCAGCGAGTCCATGGCCACCACGTAATCGAAGCGACCGTGGGCCGGGTCGAGCATGTCACCGGCCTCGAAGTGGACCACACCGGGCCCGAGATCGGCCGGCAGGCGCTCACGCGCCACCTCGATCAGACTCGGCGCCACATCGATGGCGCAGACCTCGGCACCGCGGCGCGCCGCCTCGACCGAGAGCATCCCGGTCCCGCACCCGGCGTCGAGCAGACGCTTGCCGGCGAGATCGCCCGGCAGCCAGCTGAGCAGGGTGTTGCGCATGTCGTCGCGCCCGGCGCGCACCGTCTCGCGGATACGCGAGACCTTGGCATCCGAGGTCAGCTTCGACCAGGCCTCGGAGGCGGTGCGGTCGAAGTAGGTCTTGATCTGACTCCGACGCTGTTGATAGGAACCCTCGGCCATCAGTCAAACCCCAGAAAATCGAAGATGTCGCGATCGCGCATCGGTCGCGCGTCCAGCGGCTCGACCCCGTTCCAGAGCTGCTGGGCGAGCTGCAGATACTGCTGCTGCGCGGCCTCCAGCCCGGAGTCCGGCTCCGGCTGCATCTCGAACACGGTCGACTTCTTCAGTCGGCTGCGACGGATGATGTCGAGGTCGGGCAGGTGTGCCAGACGCTCGAGACCGACGGCCTCGATGAAACGATCGATCTCGTCGGTCTGACGGCTACGGTTGGCCACCACGCCGCCGAGACGCACCTTGTAGTGCTTGGCCTTGGCCTGGATGGCCGCGGCGATGCGGTTCATCGCGAAGATCGAGTCGAAGTCGTTGGCGGTGACGATCAGCGCGCGATCGGCATGCTGCAGCGGCGCGGCGAAACCGCCGCAGACCACGTCGCCGAGCACGTCGAAGACCACCACGTCGGTGTCCTCGAGCAGATGATGCTGCTTGAGCAGCTTCACCGTCTGACCGACCACGTAGCCGCCGCAACCGGTGCCGGCGGGCGGGCCGCCGGCCTCGACGCACATCACCCCGTTGTAGCCCTCGTAGACATAATCGGAGGGGCGCAGCTCCTCGGCGTGGAAGTCGACCGACTCGAGCACGTCGATGACCGTCGGCACCAGGCACTTGGTCAGGGTGAAGGTCGAGTCGTGCTTGGGATCGCAGCCGATCTGCAGCACCCGCTTGCCGAGCTTCGAGAAGGCGACCGACAGGTTCGACGAGGTGGTGCTCTTGCCGATCCCGCCCTTGCCGTAGACGGCAAAGACCTTGGCCGACTCGATCTGCAGGTTGGGATCGAGCTGCACCTGCATGCTGCCCTCTCCGTCCAGGTACTTCGTCACGCGGCAGCCTCCTCGACGACGCCTTCAAGGCGATCTTCAAGCTCTTCGCCCGCCTTGCGCAGGGCCTCGAGCGTCGCCTCGTCGGGCGACCAATAGTTACGTTCGTGCGCCTCGATCAGTCGGTTGGCGACCTTCGCCGAGGCGGTGGGGTTCAACTGGGCCAGCCGGTTGCGCATCTCATCGTCGAGCACGAAGGTCTCGGTGAGCTGCTGGTAGACCCAGGGGGCGACCTGACCGGTGGTGGCCGACCAACCCATGGTGTTGGTCACATGGACCTCGATCTGGCGCACGCCCTCGTAGCCGTGCTTGAGCATGCCCTCGTACCACTTGGGGTTGAGCATGCGGGTGCGGGTCTCGAGCGCGACCTGCTCGGCCAGGGTCCGCACCACGCCGTCGCCACGGGTCTGGTCGCCGATGTAGACCGGCACCTCGTCGCCCTTGAACTGACCGACGCTCTTGGCGATGCCGCCGAGGGTGTCGAAGTAGTGGTCGACGGTGGTGACGCCGAGCTCGACCGAGTCGAGGTTCTGATAGGCCAGCTGCACCTTGCCGAGCACGTCTTTGAGCAGCTCGGTCTGCTGCATCGGCTTGCCGGAGCGGCCGTAGGCGAAGCTCTTGCGCCGGGTATAGGTCTCGGCGAGCTCACCGTCCTCGTCCCAGCTGCTGCTGTCGATGAGGTTGTTGACGTTGGCGCCGTAGGCCCCGTCGGCGTTGCTGAACACCCGCAGCGCGGCGGTCTCGAGGTCGCAGTCGTGCGCTTCCATGTACTCGAGCACGTGCTTGCGGATGAAGTTCTGCTCGACCGGCTCGTCGGCCTCGGCGGCGAGGAAGGCGGCCTCGGCGAGGAGCTTGGTCTGCAGCGGCAGCAGGTCGCGGAAGATGCCCGAGAGGGTCATCACCACGTCGATGCGCGGGCGTCCCAGCTCCTCGAGCGGGATCAGCTCGGCGCCGCACAGCCGGCCGTAGTTGTCGAAGCGCGGGCGCGCGCCCATCAACGCCAGGGCCTGACCGATCGGGCCACCCTCGGTCTTGAGGTTGTCGGTGCCCCAGAGCACCAGCGCGATGCTCTCGGGGAAGCCGTTGCCCTCGGCCTGGTGACGCTCGATCAGCAGCTTGGCCTGCAGCGCGCCGTCGCGCTGGGCGAAGCGGCTGGGCATGCGGAAGGGGTCGAAGCCGTGCAGGTTGCGACCGGTGGGCAGGATCTCCGGGGTGCGCAGCAGATCGCCGCCGGGCGCCGGCGGGATGAAGCGTCCGTCGAGCGCGGCGAGGATCGCCGGGGTCTCGGTGTCCTGCTGCAGCTGCAGGTTGATCCTGGCCAGCTCGCGGAACAGCTCGACGTTCTCCTCGGAGGTCGCCATCTTGGCGGCCTTGAGCGCCTTCTCCGGCGACTTGCCGGCGACCAGTGCCGCGACCGCGTCGCGCTCCGGGCGGATGTCGCGGGTCGACTCGGCCACCGCCACCAGGGTATCGATGCGCTCCTCGTCGGTCGGCGCCTCGCCGACCACGTGCAGACCGTGCGGGATCAGGGTGTACTCGAGCTCGAGCACCTCCTCGTTGAGGCGGGTGATGCGCGAGTCGATCTCGGTGCCGGCCCACTGCGGCTCGAGCTCGGCGAGCTCCAGCTCGGCGGCCTGGGCCTGGATCACCTCGGCGAGCTGAGCGCGCTCGTCGGTCTCGCTCGGCGGCAGCGAGCGCCACCGCTCCATCGACGACTTCAACTCGACCAACCCCTTGTAGAGACCGGCATGCGCGATCGGCGGGGTGAGATAGCTCACCAGGGTCGCGGCCGCGCGACGCTTGGCGATGACGCCCTCGGAGGGGTTGTTGGAGGCGTAGAGATAGACGTTGGGCAGATCGTTGATGAGACGATCCGGCCAGCAGGCGCCGGACAGACCGGCCTGCTTGCCCGGCATGAACTCGAGCGCGCCGTGGGTGCCGAAGTGCAACACCGCGTGAGCGCCGAAGTCCTCGCGGATATAGCGATAGAAGGCCGAGAAGGCGTGGGTCGGGGCGAAGCCCTTCTCGAACAGCAAGCGCATCGGGTCGCCCTCGTAGCCGAACGAGGGCTGGATGCCGACGAAGACGTTGCCGAACTGGGCACCGAGCACGAAGATCGAGGCGCCGTCGCTCTGCTGACGACCCGGGGCCGGACCCCAGTGGGCCTCGATCTCGGCGAGATGCGGCTCGCGACGGACGTGATCGTCGGTGGCGATGCGGGTGTGGACGTTGGCGTGAGCACCGAAGCGCGAGGCGTTGCCGTTGACCACACGCTCGCGCAGGTCATCGACGCTCTCGGGCAGCTCGACGCCATAGCCGGCCTCCTTCATCGACACCAGGGTGTGATAGAGCGAGGAGAACACCGACAGATAGGCCGCGGTACCGGTGTTGCCGGCGTTCGGCGGGAAGTTGAACAGCACCACCGCGACCTTGCGCTCGGCGCGCTCGGCGCGACGCAGCCGCACCAGCTTGGCGACACGGGCGGCGAGCATCGCGGCGCGATCGTCCTTGGCGTTCATGTCGCGGTTGGCATCGCCGCTGCCGTCGCCAGTACGACCACCGAAGACCATCGGGTTGGTGGCGCCGTCGAGTTCGGGGATGGCCACCATCATGGTCGACTCGACCGGCATCAGCCCCTGGTCGGAGTCCTGCCACTGATCGAGGGTCTGGAACTCCACGGCGAGGGTCGACATGTAGGGCACGTCGAGCTTCTCGAGCATCTCCTCGGCGGCCTTGGAGTCGTTGTAGGCGGGACCGCCAACCAGCGAGAAGCCGGTGAGCGAGACCACCGCATCGACCGTCGCCTTGCCGTCCTTCATGAAGAACTTCTCGATCGCCGGACGGGCGTCGAGCCCACTGGCGAAGGCCGGGACCACCTGCAGACCGTGGGCCTCGATCGCCTTGATCACGCCCTCATAGTGCCCGGAGTTGCCGGCGAGTACGTAGGAGCGCATCAGCAACAGGCCGACACGTCCCTTGAAGCCACCCTTGCCGGGATTGGGGAGCTGGGCGAGCTGCTCGGTGATGCGACCCTTGACGGCGGGGTGGAAGAGCCCGACCTCGGGATATTCGATGGGCGCGCCGACCTTGAGGGTGCCGCGCAGATGGCGCCGCTCGCCGTCGGCGTAGCGGTCGACCAGGAAACGGATCATGTTGCCGAGGTTGTCGGCGGAGCCGGCGAGCCAGTACTGCAGGGTGAGGAAGTAGGCGCGCACGTCCTGCGCGGTGCCGGGGATGAAGCGCAGCAGCTTGGGGATGCGGCGCAGCATCGACATCTGCTGGGCGCCGGCGCTCTGCTGCTTGCGCTCCTTGTTGCCGCGCAGACGCTTGAGCAGCGCCATCGGGCCGCCCTGGGCGCTGCCGTCCATGGTGAAGCCGCCGAGCTTGGTCAGGCGCATCAGCTCGCTGGCCGACATGCACACGATCATCGCGTCGCAGTCGTCGCGACGCGCCTGCAGCGCCGGCAGGATGGGGCGGAAGTGCTCCTCCATCACCAGCATGGTGACCATGATGATGTCACCCCGGGCGATGTCGGCGTGGCAACGCTCGAGCGACTCGGCGTCACCGGCCCAGTCGGTCGCCGCGTGCAGACTCAGCTCCAGACCCGGGAGGTCGCGCCGCACCTCCGGCAGTGCGCGCTCGGTGGTTCCCGCCAGATGCCCGTCAAGGTTGATGATGACGACGCGAACCGGAGTCTCATCGGGTTTCTTGGCGCGCTGATCAGCGGCCGAAATGCGCTTTGGCATCGTAGAGCGTCTCCACAGTAATGGTCTGGATCCCGCGCTCCGTGGCATAGCGCTCGGTGTTGCGCTTGGCCTTGCCGCGCACGAAGAACGGGATCTTTTTCAGTTCCTGCTCGGCTTCCGGTGCCCAAGCCATTGCAGCGGGGTCGCCAGCCGCGGCGGCGGGCGTCTCCTCCAGCTGTGCGGACGCGGCGGCTTCAGGGGCCCGTCCGGGGCTCGCGCCATGTCCCAGATGCGACGGGGTCGACGCGTCGTTGAACTCGAAGTCCTCCCTGAACATGGTGATCAGGTGCTCCTCGAGACCCATCATCAGCGGGTGGACCCAAGTGTCGAAGAGGACGTTCGCGCCCTCGAAGCCCATCTGCGGGGCATAGCGCGCAGGGAAGTCCTGCACGTGCACCGGCGCCGAGATCACCGCGCACGGCACCCCCAGACGCTTGGCGATATGGCGCTCCATCTGGGTGCCGAGCACCAGTTCCGGGTGCGCCTCGGCCACCCGCGCCTCGACCTCGAGATAATCGTCCGTGATCAGCGGCTCGACACCATACTGCTTGGCCGCGGCGCGGACCTCGCGGGCGAACTCGCGCGCATAGGTGCCGAGCCCGACCACGGTGAACCCGAGTTCCTCGCTGGCCACCCGCGCCGCGGCCACCGCATGGGTGGCGTCGCCGAAGATGAAGACCCGCTTGCCGGTCAGATAGGTCGAGTCGACCGAGCGTGAGTACCACGGCATTCTAGACCAGTCGGGCATCGGAATGCTGCCCGTATCGATCCCGGCGACCCGACCGACCTCGGCGATGAAGTCGCGGGTGGCGCCGATGCCGAGCGGCACCGTCTTGACCGTCGGCTGACCGAACATGCGTTCGAGCCAGAGACAGGTCTGGTCCGCGGTCTCGGGATAGAGACAGATGTTGAAATCGGCCTCGGGCAGACGCAGCAGGTCGGCCGGCGCAGCGCCGAGCGGCGCGACCACGTTGACGTCGACGCCGATCATGTCGAGCAGCCGGGTGATCTCGGTGACGTCGTCGCGACAGCGGAAACCGAGCGAGATCGGCCCGAGCAGGTTGGCGCGCGGGCGCTGCCCCTCGGGGCGCGGCGGACGCGACTCACCGGGTGCCGGACGACGCTCGTGCAGCAGGCCACGGACCAACTGGTAGAAGGTCTCGTTGGCGCCCCACGACTCCTTGCGGGTATAGGCCGGCAACTCCAGCGGCAGCACCGGGATCGGCAGCCCCATGCCCTGGGCGAGCGCGCCGGGCTGATCCTGGATCAGCTCGGCGGTGCAGGACTCGCCGATCAACAGCACCTCGGGCGAGAAGCGGTCGTAGCAGGCCTGGATGGTGTCCTTGACCAGCTCGGCGGTATCGGCGCCGAGTTCGCGGGCCTGGAAGGTGGTATAGGTCACCGGCGGGCGCGAGTCGCGCCGCTCGATCATGGTGAACAGGAGATCGGAATAGGTATCTCCCTGGGGCGCGTGCAGCACCAGATGCACGCCTTTCATCGAGGCGGCGACGCGCATCGCGCCGATATGAGGCGGCCCCTCGTAGGACCAGAGCGTCAGCTGCATGATGTCAAACCTGTAACAGCGCACCGCGGGTGAGCGGGCGCGCGAACAATTCTGCGAGATCCGCCGCTTGGTCGAATCCGTGCACCGGCGAGAACACCAGCTCGATCGACCACTTGGTACGCAACCCTTCGGCCTCGAGCGGGTTGGCCAGCCCCAGTCCACAGACGGTGAGGTCGGGACGCGCGGCGCGCACGCGGTCGAGCTGGGTCTCGAGGTCCTGGCCCTCGGTGACCCGCACGCCCTCGGGCAGCAGCGCCAGCTCGGGTTCCATCAGCTGACGATCGATGAAGGGCGAGGCGACCTCGACCAGCTCCATGCCGAGCTCGCGCTGGAGGAAGCGCGCGAGCGGGATCTCGAGCTGGGAGTCGGGCATGAAATAGATGCGCTTGCCGGCGAGCTGCTCGCGATAATGCTCGAGCCCGCGGCGGGCACGGGCCACCGCCGGCGCGGCAACCTCGTCGACGCGCTCGGGGGTCACGCCCCAGGCGGCGGCGGCGGCCTTGAGCCAGGCCAGCGTACCCTCGACGCCGAAGGGATAAGGGGCCGAGAGCAGCGCCGCGCCGCGCTTGTGCAGCGCGCGCGCGGTCTCGCCGAGGAAGGGCTGGGCGAGCAGCACCGAGGTGCCGGGGCCGACCGGGGGCAGCTCGCTGGCCTGACGCGGCGGCAGGAAGTGCACCGGGCCGATCTCGAGGGCCTCGAACAGCCGGCGGAACTGGTCCTCGACCACGTCGGGCAGGGTGCCGAGCACCAGCAGCGAACGCTCGATGCTGGGCAGTGCCGGCAGGCGCGGCACCAGCGCGCCAAGACAGGCGTCCTCACCCTGGGTGAAGGTGGTCTCGAGGCCGCTGGCCGAGTAGTCGATGACCTGGACGCGGTCACTGTAGCGCTCGGAGAGACGCTCGGCGGCCTTGCCCAGGTCGAGCTTGATCACCTCCGAGGGACAGGAGCCGACCAGAAACAGGGTCTTGATGTCGGGACGACGCTCGAGCACGTCGGCGACCACCCGGTCGAGCTCCTGGTTGCAATCGGCCATACCGGCGAGATCGCGCTCCTGGAGGATGGCGGTGGCAAAGCGCGGCTCGGCGAAGATCATCACCCCGGCGGCCGACTGCAGCAGGTGCGCGCAGGTGCGCGAACCCACCACCAAGAAGAAGGCGTCCTGGATCTTGCGATGCAGCCAGACGATACCGGCCAGACCGCAGAAGACCTGGCGCTGACCACGCTCGCGGGTGATCTCGGGCAGCGCGCAACCGCCCTGCTTGGGTTCGCTGACCAGGCTCATTCGGCCACCTCGGCGAGCTTGGCGTTACGATTCCCCTCGAGCCGCGCCGCGCGCAGCTTGATCAGGAACTGCCCGGCATTGATCACGTAGGTGGCATAGGCGGCGAGCGCGATCCACATCTGTCCGGTCACATCGACCCAGTTGGTGGCCAGGGCGACCAGATAGGCGGTGTGCAGCGCCAGCACCAGCATGCTGAAGACGTCTTCCCAGAAGAAGGCGCGCGCGAACAGATAACGCCCGAACACGACCTTCTCCCAGATCGCGCCGGTAATCATGATGGTATAGAGGATCAGGGTCTTGATAACGATGGAGACCGTCGCCGCCAGCGCACCCTCGCCGGTTGACAGGTAACGCAGCACCAGGTACAGACTAACCAGAAAGACCACGAATTGAACGGGCGCAAGAATCCCCTGAACCAGCGTCCAAGGCGATTCGTCCCGGCGCCTGCGCTCTTCTGGGGTATAAAGCGGCGGGCGCGGGATTTGCTTTGATTGACGGAGACTCATCGTTGGCCGGGCTCGCTTCGATCCTTAGTCGTTATGTCATGCATGAGGAATCTAGTCCGCTTTCCAGGATGCGTCAACCAAACTTTACGTAAACCTGACTTGACAACCCGGCACAAGCCACCACAATAGGGTTGCGAGTCCAACGAGGCCGCTCGCGATGCCCCGGCATCAGCGTGCACGGTACGTTCGGCATGGCCCGTCCAGACCGGCGACCGCCTCCTCATTGAGCTCGAGAGTTGAGAGGGCGGGCCTCGATCCATTCGCAGTATCGAATACGGAGACGAGCCCGCGCGTCGCGCCTTGGCTTGGTTTCCGTCGAAACACCTGATTTCGGCAGCGAGCATCGCGCATCCGGGCCTGATTTGTCACCCCCCGCGTGCGCGCGCCGGGCGACTTCTGGAGGTCTCGGTGCGTGGCAAACGGGCTTCAGCGCCCGGGGTGCCGGGAGGCTTGTTGATTCATATGGGATCTCGTTCGGTGAGCCTGCCACTGCGGCCCTGACGTGGAACCTGCTAAACGCGCCCATAGGCAGTGGAGGGTCTGGTCGCCGTGAGTCCGTTCAGAGACCCAAGGGAATCCCTGGGCGTCCTCAACGCCGAAACAGCGGCGCTGTTAATCGAAGGCACAGCGGACATCGCCATCGTGATCGACGACCAAGGCGTAGTGAGCGATATCGCATACGGGAGTGACGATCTCTCCTCGGAGTTCAGCGACGAGTGGATCGGCCAGCCGTGGCTGGCGACCGTCCTCCCGGAGAGCCGCCCCAACCTCGAGGCGCTGCTCGCCGAGGCCGAGCACGATGCCATCACCCACTGGCGCCAGGTCACCCACCCCACCGCGCGCGGCACCGACATCCCGGTGCAGTATCGCGCGATGCGTCTCGGCGAGGACGGTTCGGTGGTGGCGCTCGGACGCAACCTCCAGGGGATCGCCGCACTGCAGCAGCAACTGGTCGACGCCCAGCAGGCGCTCGAGCGCGACTACTGGCGCTTCCGCCAGGTCGAGACCCGCTACCGGCTGCTGTTTCGCATGGTCTCCGAGGCCATCCTCATCATCGACGCGCCGACCCAGCGCGTGGTCGAGGCCAACCCGGCCTCGGGCCAGCTGCTCGGCGAGGCGCCCGCACGGGTGATCGGTCGCCCCTTCCCCGAGGGCTTCGACGCCGACAGCACCCAGGCCATCAACGGCCTGCTCGCCGGCGTGCGCGCCGCCGGGCGGGCCGACGACGTGCGCGCCCGGCTGCTCGACAGCGGTCAGGAGTTCCTGGTCTCGGCCTCGCTGCTGCGCCAGGAGAACGTCTCCTTCCTGCTCGTCAGACTCTCGCCGCTACCGGCCGACAGCAGCTCGGGCACAGCCCACCCGGAGACCAGCTCGCGCTATCTGCGGGTACTCGAGAACGCCCCCGATTGCGTCGTCATCACCGATGGCGATGGGCGCATCCTCACCGCCAACGGCACCTTCCTCAATCTCGCCGAGGTGGCCACCGAGCAGCAGGCCCGCGGCGAGTCGCTCGACCGCTGGCTGGGCCGCCCCGGTGTCGATCTCAACGTGCTGATGGCCAACCTGCGCCAACACGGCACGGTGCGGCTGTTCGCCACCACCCTGTGCGGCGAGTACGGCTCGACCACCGAGGTCGAGATCTCGGCGGCGGCCATCCGCAACGGCGAGCGCCCCTATTTCGGCTTTTTCATCCGCGACGTCGGTCGCCGACTCGGCGCCGAGCCGGCCCCCACCCCGGAACAGCCACGCTGGCTCGAGCAACTCACCGAACGCGTCGGTCGGGTGCCGCTCAAGGAGCTGGTGCGCGAGTCGACCGACACCATCGAGCGACTCTGCATCGAGGCGGCGCTCAAGCTGACCGGGGACAACCGCGCCTCGGCCGCCGAGTTGCTCGGCTTGAGCCGCCAAAGCCTGTACGTCAAAATCGACCGCTACGGCATCACCGATCAAGCGTCCGAGGCCACGGCGCCGGACAAGAAATAGCGCCGACCTCGACACCCATGCAGCCCGACCCGATCATCACCGCGCGCAGCGTCGGCGCCTCCCGGCGGCGCCTGCACCCCTGCCCCGGGCCGAGACACGCACCCAGTTCCACCCACGACCGCATGGCGGCATCCCCGGCCGGATCGCCGCCGCGCCCCCTGATAGGCTTTAGGTTTCCGGCATGAATCAATCGACGCTGTCCGCCACCCCCAAGCGCCCCGCCTTGCCCGCGGTACTCGAGGTCCTTCACCCCATCACCTGGTTCCCGCCGATGTGGGCCTTCGCCTGCGGCGTGGTCTCCTCCGGCGCGCCGATCCTCGACCAGCTGCTGGTGGTGTTCGCCGGCATCCTGCTCGCCGGGCCGCTGATGTGCGGCACCAGCCAGGTGGTCAACGACTGGTACGACCGTCATGTCGACGCCATCAACGAGCCCGATCGCCCCATCCCCTCCGGGCGCATCCCCGGCAATTGGGGCTTCTATCTGTCGCTGATCTGGACCGCCGCCTCGCTGCTGCTCGCCTACGCGCTCGGCCCCTGGGTGTTCGGCGCCTCGCTGGTCGGCATGGCCCTGGCCTGGGCCTACAGCGCCCCGCCCTTCCGCCTCAAGGGGAACGGCTGGTGGGGCAACCTCGCCGTCGGCATCTCCTACGAGGGACTGGCCTGGGTGACCGGCGCGGCGGTGATGATCGGCGGCGCCATGCCCGACTGGCAGATCCTCGTGCTCGCCCTGCTCTACAGCATCGGCGCCCACGGCATCATGACCCTCAACGACTTCAAGGCGATCGAGGGCGACATCAAGATGAACGTGCGCACCCTGCCGGTACAGCTCGGCGTCGACCGCGCCGCTCAGCTCGCCTGCGTGGTCATGGGGCTGCCGCAGGCGATCGTGATCGCGCTGCTGTTCTCCTGGGACAAGCCGGCGCACGCCATCGCCGTCGGCGTGGTGCTGCTGATCCAGGTCGGACTGATGATCCGCTTCCTCGGCGACCCGCGCGCCCGCGCCACCTGGTTCAGCGGACTCGGTGTCAGCGTCTATGTCACCGGGATGATGATCAGCGCCTTCGCGGTGCGCGCGCTGGCCGGCTGATCCGGCGCCGCCGCCCGCCCCGCGCAGCAACCTCAACCCGGGGCGCCGGTGTACCGCGAGCGGCGGGCACAGGCGCCTCCCAACCAGGGTAGGACCCTCATGACTGAGCTCGAAACCTTCGACGTGGTGGTGATCGGCGGCGGCCCCGCCGGCGCCACCGCCGCCACCGACCTGGCCAAGCGCGGCCGTTCCGTGCTGCTGCTCGACCGTCCCGGGCGGATCAAGCCCTGTGGCGGCGCCATCCCGCCGCAGGCGATGCGCGAATTCGACATCCCCGAGGCCCAGCTGGCCACCCGGGTCTATTCCGCACGCATGGTCGCGCCCTCCAACCGCACCGTCGACATGCCGATCGACGGCGGCTATGTCGGCATGGTCGACCGCAAGGACTTCGACGAGTGGCTGCGCGAGCGCGCCGCCGAGCACGGCGCCACCCGTCTCGACGCCACCTTCGAGGCGATCGAGCGCGACGCCGACGGCACCGCCCTGGTGCGCTACCGCCCCGGTCAGGGCCGCGATTCGGGCGAGCCGCTGCAGGTGCGCGCGCGTGCGGTGATCGGCGCCGACGGCGCCCACTCGGCGGTGGCCAAGCAGTGCGTGCCCGGCGCCGAGAAGATGAAGTACGTCGCCGCCTATCACGAGATCGTACGCACCCCCGAGGGCTTCGACGGCACCCGCTGCGACGTCTACTACCAGGGCGACATCTCCCCCGACTTCTACGGCTGGGTCTTCCCCCACGGCGACACCATCAGCGTCGGCGTCGGCACCGAGATCAGCGGTTTCTCGCTGCGCTCGGCCTGCACCGAGCTGCGCAAGCGCGCCGGACTGGCCGAGGTCGAGACGCTGCGCTGCGAGGGCGCGCCGATCCCGCTCGAGCCGCTGCGCTGCTGGGACAACGGTCGTGACGTGGTGCTCGCCGGCGATGCCGCGGGCGTGGTCGCACCGGCCTCCGGCGAGGGCATCTACTACGCCCTGCTCGGCGGACGTCTGGCCGGCGAGGCGGTCGAGGAGATGCTGGCCACCGGCAAGGCCTCGGCGCTCAAGCTCGCACGCAAACGCTTCATGAAGGATCACGGCCGGGTGTTCTGGATCCTCGGCATCATGCAGCGCTTCTGGTACGCCAACGACAAGCGCCGCGAGCGCTTCGTCAGCATCTGCGCCGACCCCGACGTGCAGTACCTGACCTGGGAGGCGTACATGAACAAGCGTCTGGTGCGCGCCAAGCCGACGGCGCACATCCGTATCTTCTTCAAGGACCTCGCCCACCTGCTCGGCGTCGTCTCGCCGCGCTGAACCAGGGGCCGGGCGTCGTGGAGTCGCTGTTCACCAGCGCATTGGTGATCGACCTGATCCTCGGGCTGATCGCGCTCGAGGCGCTCGCGCTCGCGCTCATCCACCGCTGGTCCGGCAAGGGACTGCCGCCGGCGGAGGTGATCGGCTTCCTGCTCTCCGGGGCCTTCCTGATGCTGGCGCTGCGCGCAGCCCTGACCGATGCCTGGTGGGGCTGGGTGGGGCTGTGGCTGACCGCCTCGCTGTTCGCCCACCTGTTCGATCTGATCCGACGCTGGCGCGACCACTGAAGCGCGCCCGAGCGGTGTCTCAGTGACCCGGCGTCCCGTCACCCTCGTCACGCCCCTCGCCGTCCTGGCGCTGGGCGGCATACCACAGCAGCCGCTCGAGCAGCGTGGTGGTATGACTCACCGAATGTTCGAAGCCCTCGAACACCGCAGGCACACGCTCCAGATCGACCCCGTCGGCGACCTCCTCGGCGGCGAGTCGGGCGTTGCCGATGATCGCGGCGAACAGTTCGCGATAGCGTTCGCCGTCGCCGCCGCACAGCGGCGCGCTGGTACGGTGTTGGCGCGCGGCGATCCCGGCATGGAGCCGCTGGCGGGCATCCTCGGCGGCCTTGATACCGGTGAGGTCGGTGAACAGGAACATGAAGCCGAGCACCCGCCCCGGCGCCGAGAACACCGGGTCGGCGCGTAACAGCACCGGGGTCTTGCGCCCATCGGCGCCACACACCTCGAGCTCGGCGTGCCAGGGCTGGTAGTCGTCGCGGAGCGCGGACAGCGCGGCACGCACCGTTGCAGGATCGCTCACCAGTCCGGGCAGCGCGTCGAGAGACTCCAGACGTCCGGCGCCGAACAGCCGCTCGAGCGAGCGGGTGGCCAGTACCAGCCGCCCCTCGGGATCGGTGATCAGCATCGGCTGATCGGAGATCCGCACCCGCGCCTGGGCCTCGGCGAGCTGCGCCTGGGCGATCAGCAACCGTACCGAGCGGAACTGCTGGAGCACGTCGGTCACCGATTCACCCAGCAACCGGGCGATGGCCGTCTGCCCCGAGTTCCAGGGCACCGCCCGGCCGCGCACCTCGCGCTGCTCACCGGCGAGCGCCGGGGCGCGGTTGAGTTCAGCCCCATCGGCACAGAGCAGCGGGCTGGCGCCGAGGATCAGGGTCCGCACCCGCTCGGGGCGAAACCACACCAGGTACTCGCCGCAGCCGCTCGACAGCGGCACCGCCAGCACCCCGCTGGCGGTCTCCTTGAGCGTGGCGAAGCGCGGGTCCTCGCGCATCAGCGAGGAGGTGGCGATCACCGCCGCGCGCGGCTGGCGATCGAGCCAGGCGCGGATGCGCAACAGTCCACCCTGCTCCGGGACCCGGCCCAGGGTCTGCAGCTCACCGTCACAGAACAGCGCCGCGCCGCTCGCCTCGAGGCTCGCGAGCAGGGCATCACCATCGGTGACCAGCGCCGAGCGCCAGTCGCCGCTGCACGAGATCGCCTCGATCATCCCCCGCTCGAGGCGCCGCACCGCCAGCTCCGCCTGCTCCTGGATGAAGCTCTCCAGTGCCGCGATACGCGTGGCCACGGTCTCGGCGAGCAGCTCGCAGAGCGCGCGGATCTCGTAGTGGACGAAGCGCGGCGTGCGATGGTGACAGGCGATCAGACCCCACAGCCGTCCGCCCACCACCAGGGAGACGACCAGGGTGGCGCGCACGTCCATCATCTTGAGGATCTGGATGTGCAGCGGCGAGACACTGCGCAGGGTGCACAGCGACAGGTCGAGCGGCTCACCCAGAGGATGCATCGGCTGCAGCGGCACCGGCACGCTGTCGACATCGACCAGCAGCCGCACCCGTGGGCGGCGCCCCGGCTGGCGCGCCATCCGCGGCACGCAGGCCTCGGGATAACACTGGCCGAGATAGGCCGGCAGCGCCGGCTCGCGCGCCTCGGCGAAGACCTCGCCGTGACCGGCCTCGTCGAGCCGGTAGAGCATCACCCGGTCGTAGCCGGTGAGCCGCTTGAGGGTCGCGACGACCTCCTCGCCGAGCGCCCGCACCGAGGGCGCGGCGATGATCCGCTGCAGCGCCTCCTCGACCCGCCCGGAGAGTTGGAGCGACGGACCGGCGGGTTCGAGTTCGAGCACCAGCAGACCGCTGCCCGGTCGGTGTACCAGCACGTCGAACTCGGTCGCGTCGGCACCCAGGCGGCAGCGCAGCGCCAGCGCCACCGGGTTGAGCGGCGCGTCCAGATGGGGGCGCAACCGCTCGACCAGATCCTCCCCCAGCCAGCCGAGCCGGTGCCCGGGCAGCGCATCGTCGAGCCCCAGCATCCGCCGCGCATTGGTGCTCGCCTGCAGGATCTCGAGATCCTGCTCGCGCACGCTGATCAGGGCACCATGGGGCTGGATGGTCTGGATCGAATGCAGTGATTCGGGGTCACGACCCTCCGACCCGGCGATCGTGAACCTGGTCAAGGCGGAGAAACTGACACTCACAGACGGTAAACCTCCGTGCTCGGCGCCTGCCCGTGGCCACGGACGGCGGGGCAGGGCCTGCAGGCGGTGCGGGACTGGGCGGACGAACCGCCGCCCCGAACATCCGCCCGATGTCGGCGCCGACGGCGCACGACCGGGATTCGCAACCGGGCGCCGAGGGTCAGCAAGGGCACCCCAGGCCCGGACATCTCAGACGATGGTACGTGAGCGACCCCAGGCATACCAGCGGGAGCACGGTCGACGTGACCCTCCGTCGCGCCTGAGTTACCATAATCGACTGACCCGCCCTCGTAGCTCAGCCGGATAGAGCAATCGCCTCCTAAGCGATAGGTCACAGGTTCGAATCCTGTCGAGGGCACCATCCCCCAGGCACCGGGACATCTCGCCGGCGGCCAGTATACCAGCCCCCCGCCGACACCCCGGCCGTGACCCGCGCCGCCTGCGACCGCGCGCCGCCATGCCCGACTATGCCTGCCGGGCTCCGACCCGCGCCAGCCCGCGCAGCACCAGGTCGGGCACCGCCTCCCAGGGACGATCGAGCTGCCCGGCGAGCCGCGGCGCATCCCCCCCGGTCAGCAACAGCCGAGGCATCTCGCCGGTCTGCGAGACGAACTGGTCGTAGAGCCGGGTGGCAACGCCCAATACCGCTTGCAGGCTGCCGGCGGCCACCGCCGCACCGGTATCGCGCGCCCAGGACTCACCGCTCGGCTCGGCGGTGATCCGCGGGATCGCGGTGCCGGCGAGCAGACTCGCGCGCATCATCTCGATCCCCGGCAGGATCACCCCGCCGAGATGCTCGCCGTCGGCGGCGAGCAGATCGAAGGTCACCGCGGTACCGGCATCGAGAACGAGCTTGGCGCCCTCCCCCTCGGCCTCGGCCGCGACCAGTCCCAGCCAGCGATCGACGCCGAGCCGGCTCGGCTCGTCATAGGCGATGCGCAGCCGCCCCCAGGTCGCGCGCGTGGCGACGAACTCCGGCTCGAGCGCCCAATAGGCGCGACTCACCCGACTCAGCGCCTCGGCCACCGCCGCGCCGCCGACATTGCTCACCAGCACGCGCTCGGGGCGCGGCGCCAACCGCTCCCAACTCGCCAACAGATCGAGCGGGATGCCGCCGTCGTGGCGCACCACCCCGACCTCGCCGAGCCCCTGCTCGTCAGCCAGGGTCCAGCGCAGATTGGTATTGCCGATATCGAGCAGCAACATCATCGGCCCTCCTCCGCGACCGGCCGCAGACTGACCTCGCCGGCCTGGAAGCGGCGCACCCCCTCGGCGGTCTCCAGTCGCAGCGCGCCATCGCTCTCGATCCCGGCATAGCGACCACGGATCACCCGCTCGCCGAGGTGCAACGCCACCGGCTGGCCGCGCAAGGTGTCGAACCGCTCCCAGCGTGCGAGGAAGGGGGCGAGACCGGCGCGCTCGTAGTCTGCCAGCGCCTCGAGCAGCGCCTCGGCGAGCCGCCCGGCCAGCGCATTGCGCACGCCCTCGACCTCGGCGGGCAAGGCCTCGGCGAGCGTCACCCAGGGCTGGTCGATCGCCGCCCCCTGGTCAGCCGCCATGCGCAGATTGATGCCGATGCCGACCACCAGATGGCTCGGTCCTTGCGACTCGCCGGCGACCTCGAGCAACAGCCCGGCGAGCTTGCGTCGCTCCCAGAGCACGTCGTTGGGCCACTTCAGCGCCACCCCTTCGACCCCGAGCGCGGCGAGCTGCTCGGCCACCACCACCCCGGCGACCAGGCTCGAGGCACCGAGCGCGGCCGGCGCCAGCGGCGAGCGCCACAGCAACGAGCCATAGAGATTGACCCCGAAGGGCGAGACCCAGGTCCGCCCCCGCCGCCCGCGCCCGGCGCTCTGCTGCTCGGCCAGACACAGGGTCGCCGAGGGCGCCCCGGCGGCGGCCTCGCGCATCAGCCAGGCGTTGGTCGAGTCGATCTGGTCATGGATGTCGAGCCGGGCGAGCCGCGCGCGCCCCTGTTCGGACATCGCCGCGAGCAGGCGCTCGCGCTCGAGCAGCTCCAGCGGCTGGGCGAGACGGTAGCCGCGCCCGCGCACCGATTCGAGCGCCAGGCCGAAGCGCTCGGCGGCCTTGCGCAACGCCTTCCACACCGCCGCGCGGGTGATGCCGAGGTGCGCGGCGACGGCCTCGCCCGAGTGCACCTCGCCGTCGGCGAGCAGCCGGATCAACGCGATCTGACGATCCATCCCCGCCCCCTCAGACATGACTGGCCAGCCAGGCCGCGCGCGCTGCCTGCGCAGCGGCATCGGCCTCGGGCAGCAGACGCAGCTCGCAGGTGTCGGCCGGGGCCGGCTGCGGACGCACGGCGAGTTCGAGCAGCTCGTCGTCGCGGAAGACGTGCAGCGACACCGGCGCATCCAGCGCACCGAGCGCGGCCACCGCGCGCTCGAAGTCATCGGCGCCGATCCGCAGCCCATCGAGCGCGACCAGCCGGTCGCCGGGGGCAAGCCCGGCGCGCTCGCCCGGCGAGCCGGCGAGGACATGGCGCACCACCCCCTCGGGCGCACCCGGCGCCAGGCGCACCCCAAGGGTGGCCGAGGCCTCGACCGGGTCGAAGCGCTCGACACAACCGCCGAGATCCTTGCCATCGCGCGCCGGGCGCAACCGCATCTCGATCCCCAGGGAGGCGAACAGCGGCGCGAGATCGAGCTCGTCGGTGGAATCGAGCGCGGTGGCGAAGAAATCGCCCAGCTCGAGCCCGCCGACCTCCTCGGCCAGGGCCTCGATACCGCGCTCGGCGACACCGACCCCGGTCCGTCCGTGGCGGGTCCAGAGCGCGCGCATCACGGTATCGAGCGAACAGGCCCCGGCGCTGCGCTGGCGCAGCGTCAGATCGAGCGCCAGCGCCACCAGCGCGCCCTTGAGGTAATAGCTGACGATGACGTTGGGCGCACTCTCGTCCTGCTTGTAGAAGCGGGTCCAGGCATCGAAGCTCGACCCGGCCAGGGTCTGCAGATGCCGTCCCGGGTTGCGCTGCAAGCGGGTGATGGCGTTGGCGAGCAGGCCGAGATAGGTCGCGGTGTCGATACGACCGCTGCGCACCAGCGCCAGCTCGTCGTAGTAGGAGGTGATGCCCTCGAAGGCCCACAGCAGACGGGTGTGGACCTCGTGCTCCAGACCGCCGTCGATCAGCGCCTGGGGACGGATGCGCTTGACGTTCCAGAGATGGAAGTATTCGTGACTGCACAGCCCGAGGAAGCGGACATAGCCCTCGCGCGGCGGACGGTCGCGCTCGGCGCGTCGCGGCAGATCGGCGCGGGCGCACATCAGGCTGGTGGAGAAGCGGTGTTCGAGCCCACCGTAACCGGCGCCGGTGACGCTGGTGAGGAACAGATAGCGGTCGAGCGGCAGTTCGCCGAACAGCGCCGCATGCTCGCGGCAGATGTGCTCGAGGTCCTCGACCAGCCGCTCACCGTCGGCGCGATGCTGCCCGCTGAGCACCATGCGATGGGGTACGCCGTCGACATCGAAGGGGATCTCGGTAAACCGCCCCATCTCCACCGGATGGTCGATCAGGTCGGCATAGTCATCGGCGAGATAGCGCCCGAAGCCGCGCGCATCGACCGACTCGGGCCGGCAGGCGCAGGCCAGGTGCCAGTCGGCGCGCCCCTCGCCCGGCGGCGGCAGCAGCTCGAGCGCGCAGGGGCGCTCATCGGCGCCGTCGACCCGCAGCAACAGCCCGGGACCGTTGAAATAGGCATGGGTGGCATCGAGATGACAGCCGCGCACCGAGCGATCCCAGGCATGGACCCGATAGCGTACCCGCGCCGTGGCGACCGGCCGGTCGGCGACCCAGGTCTGCTTGTCGTGTTTCTCCAGCGCGAGCGGCGCACCCTCGCCATCGCTGGCGGCGATCTCGACGAGATTGCGGGCGAAGTCGCGGATCATATAGCTGCCCGGGATCCACGCCGGCAGACTCAGGCGCAACATGGCGGGCGCAGCGCGGGACAGCAACAACTCGACCTCGAAGAGATGGGCCTCGGGGTCGACAGGATGAACACGATAGGTCAGATCGACCGGTTGATTGCGGGTTTCAGGCATGGTCCGAAGGATTGCAGCGGATGAAGACGCCGCTACGGTAGCAGATGCCCAGGGTGCACGCAGCGTCCGGGATGCCGGGGGAGGCCCGTCGTGACACCAGCCCGACTGACGGGTGGAGGTGGAGCCTCGGCAAGCGGGTCATGTTGGGGAGGAGCAGGTCGGGGTCGGACGACCCCGCCTGATGGCGGACCGGGGATGGTCCGCCGGGCGTCCCGCCGACACCTCGGCAGGACACCGCGGGGGAGCGGCGGCAGCGCCCCTCCCCCTGAGGCGACGCCTTACCAGCGCGGTCCGCGAGACGGACGCTCACCACGGGGCTTGGCCTGGTTGACCTTCATGTTGCGCCCCTTGAGCGGGGTGTCGTTGAGGGCCTTGATGGCGGTATCGGCCTCGGAGTTGTTAGGCATCTCGACGAAGCCGAAACCCTTCGACTCACCGGTGAACTTGTCGGTGATCAAGTTCACGCTGGAGATCTCACCGTAGGCGGCGAACACGGCCTGAAGTTCTTCCTGAGTCACGCCGTAAGCGAGATTGCCAACATAAATATTCATATTCGGGATATCCATACGAGCGCGCATTGAAGAGAAAGAGAACAGCCGAAAAATCAACGCGCAACTGATTCGACAGTTTTTGTCTCCACCGTTGGAGACCAGGCCCACGTCTTCGGTACCGGCAACGGGGCATCCGGAATGGTGATCCGGAGCGATTGTCACGAGGCCGGCGTCCGATGTCCGGCGCGTCCGATCAACGGACGACGACCTGACGGCAGCGCACGGAAGCGCTGCATTGGGGCCAAGGCGGATGGACGCACCACCCGCCGATACGGACCGATCAGGCCCGTGTCGAGCCGCCTTGGCCGAGCCGGGCGCGCTTGGCGCCCTGACCGGACCGCGACTTGGATGCAGGACGCCCGGAGCGCTCCCGCTGTGCATTGCCGCCGTTACCCCGGCCGCCATTGCGACCGCCCGAACGACGGTGACGACCGCCCCGACCATGATCGAGGGTCTCGCTCGCCGGCGCCTCGGCCGAGGGCTCGAAACCGGCAACCGGCTGGAGCACGATCTCACGCTTGATCAGACGCTGGATGCCATTGAGCAGCTTGCGCTCGTCATGGCTGACCAGCGACAGCGCCCGACCACCGGCACCGGCGCGACCCGTGCGTCCGATGCGGTGAACGTAGTCTTCGGCAACGGCGGGCAGCTCGAAGTTCACCACCTGGGGCAGGTTGGCGATGTCGATGCCGCGCGCGGCGATGTCGGTCGCCACCAGCGCCCGCACCCGCCCCTGCTTGAACTCGCTCAGCGCTCGAGTGCGCGCCGACTGACTCTTGTTGCCATGGATCGCCGCTGCGGCAATCCCCTCGCGCCCCAGATACTCGGCCAAGCGGTTGGCACCGGCCTTGGTCCGGGTGAACACCAGCGCCTGCTCCCAACCCTCACGGTGGAAGAGATGGGCCAGCAGCTCACGCTTGCGCGACTTGTCGACCGGGTGCGCACCCTGCTCCACGGTCTCGGCGGCGGTATTGCGCCGGGCGACCTCGACCAGCTTGGGCTGATGGAGGATGCCGTCGGCGAGGCGCCGGATCTCGTCGGAATAGGTCGCCGAGAACAGCAGGTTCTGACGTTGCTTGGGCAGCAGCGCGAGCACCTTGCGGATATCGTGGATGAAGCCCATGTCGAGCATCCGATCGGCCTCGTCGAGGACCAGGATCTCGACCGCGGACAGGTCCAGGGTGCGGCGCGCGGCATGATCGAGCAGTCGCCCCGGCGTGGCCACCAGGATGTCGACGCCGCGCCGCAGTCGGTCGACCTGCGGCTGCATGCCGACACCACCGAAGATCACCGTCGAGCGCAGCGACACCTCACGACCATAGGCCTGGAAGCGCTCGCCGATCTGTGCCGCCAGTTCGCGAGTCGGCGACAGCACCAACGCACGGGGCAGGCGTCGTCCACCATTGCTCTTGCGGGCCGCGAGCAGCTGCAGTACGGGAAGCGCGAAGGCCGCCGTCTTGCCGGTGCCGGTCTGGGCGCCGGCGAGCAGATCATGGCCCGCCAGGACCGCAGGGATGGCCTGCTCTTGGATCGGGGTCGGGCGTGCATAGCCCTGACCTGCCACGGCACGCAGCAGATCGGCCCGCAGGCCGAGCGAATCGAAGGACATGAAGACTCCTGAAACCAGCCTAACCCAAGTCTTGAATGCTGGGGCCGGTCTAGGCAAAAAAGAGGGAGGACGTTCGAGGGTGAGGCCTTGATGGCAAGGTCGGTTCAGCCGCGAGACGACGCATCGACCGGTTGATGCGATGGATGCAGTCTACGCGCTCGGCAAGACGAAAGCCAGCGATCCATTGCAATGATCTCATCCATGAGCTGAAAACACGTCGAACCCGCCTCCGCATCGTCCGCGGCCTGCGCGGATGATATCCAGCGGCGCGGAAGGACGGAGGCGAAGCGATGCATCAACCGTTCTTGACCTGCAGATAGGTCTTTTTGAAGGTGTCGCGATCTTCCTTGGAGCTGTGGTCGAGACCCTTTTCCGTCATCTTGTCCTTCATCCAGCGCGGCAGCACGCCACGGACATAGACGTTTTCCGGGTTCTCGGGGTCGAAGTACTCGGTGTACTGGCGCGAGCCGGAGGACTTGCGGGCACCAGTGCGGCGGGGCTTCTTCCCATCGAGCAGCTCGACGATCTCGGCGAGATCATAGCCGCGCTGCTGAATCAGGTCGCGGACCTCCTGGGCCACTTCCTTCTTCGCCTCGCGACGACGGATCTCGAGTGCGCGCTTGAGCTCGGACTGCTTGCTCTCGGCCTCTTCCAGCTGGCGCCGGATTTCCTCGACGCTAAGGTTAGCGTACTCCACGTGGTCTACCTCCAATGGGGTTAGGGTGTTTTTCTTTGATGGACGCAAAAGACAGAATCTGCGCGCACCGCGTAATTTATTCGATTTATTACAAAAGTCAAGCAAAGACCTTTTATTGACCGGCCTTTTTAACTATAAAAAAACAACCACGACATCCGCTCATGCGCCTAACCGGCCATAGAGTGAACGATAAAGAACCCCCTCCTCCAGCAAATGCGGCATCCCGGCAATCTCACAAGGGGATTGCCATCGCACATTGACGAAAGGCGGGTTGATTTGGCAGGAAAAGATGATGCCGCCGGGGCGATGTCGTACACGAAAGAAGACATCTAGCTCCCCCGAACGACACCGACTCATTCAATGAGTGGAGGCTGGCGACTCGGATCCTCGCGCATGGCGGCAAGAAACATGGCATCGCCATAGCTGAAGAAGCGATAACGTTCGGCCACGGCATGACGGTAGGCCGCCATCATCCGCTGATACCCGGCAAAGGCGCACACCAGCATCAGCAGGGTCGACTCGGGCAGATGGAAATTGGTGACCATGGCATCGACCACGCGGAAGCGATAACCCGGACGAATGAACAACCGGCTCTCGCCGCGATAAGGACGCAGCTCGCCGCCGGCCGCTGCGGTCTCCAGCGCTCGCACACTGGTGGTGCCGACGGCGATCACCCGAGCGCCACGGGCGCGGGTCTCGGCCACCCGCGCGCACAGCGCCTCGTCGACCTCCAACCACTCCGAGTGCATGTGGTGCTGGTCGAGATCATCGACCCGTACCGGGCGGAAGGTCCCGGCACCGACATGCAGGGTGATCTCGGCACGCTCGACGCCGCGCGCATCGAGCCGATCGAGCAACGCCTCATCGAAGTGCAACCCGGCCGTCGGCGCCGCCACCGCGCCGGCATTGCGCGCATAGACGGTCTGATAGCGCGACTCGTCGGCGGCCTCGTCGGCGCGGGTGATATACGGCGGTAGCGGCATGTGCCCGAAGCGCTCCATCAATACCGCGAAGTCGTCATCGAGTGCGCGCAGCCGGAACAGGTCATCATCACGTCCGATCACCTCGATGCGCGGCACGCCGTCGATCGAGAGCCGGGCGCCGGGCTTGGGCGACTTGCTCGCGCGCAGATGCGCCAGCGCCACCCCGGGCTCGACCACCCGCTCGATCAGCAGCTCCACCCGCCCGCCGGTCTCCTTGACGGCGAACAGACGCGCGCGCATCACCCGGGTGTTGTTGAACACCAGCAGATCGTTCGGTCGCAGCAGCGCGGGCAGGTCGAGAAAGCGTCGGTCACTCGGCCGCTCGGCCCCGGCCTCGAGCACCAGCAGGCGCGAGGCGGCACGCTCGGCGAGCGGATACTGCGCGATCAACTCGTCGGGAAGATCGAAATGGAAGTCTGAACGGCGCATCGCTTGGCAGTGCAAAAGAGATCGAGGGTCGACGGATAGCCACCGACCGGGAAACAGGGGCACGAGACGCCGCGAACACGGCATCTCGCACGAATACGAAAGCATGGGGACCACCGTCACGCCCGATCGGGCCGACGACATCCTTGCGGTCAGCGCACGACGTCTGGTCGCGACCGGGCCGCGCCGCCAGGAACTCGGCGCGACGAAAACGGATCATTGTCGCCGATCGGCGCGCACTTGTCCTTGGCCGGGATCAATCCAGCACCAAGCGGACCAGGCTCCATAGGCGATGGCCCGGACTCTGGTCTAACATGCCCGCTCCATCGCAACCGGCATCACAGCACCGAGATGATCAGCTACGGAATCGACCGCCTGCTCGCCGAGCCCGAGCTGCGCCGCCCACTGCACGGCCGGCGCCTCGCCCTGCTCGGCCACGCCGCCTCGCTGAGCGCCAGCGGCCAGCACAGCCTCGACGCCCTGATGGCGCTCCCCGACCTCGACCTGGTGGCCGCCTTCGGTCCTCAGCACGGGATGCGCGGCGACAAGCAGGACAACATGGTCGAGACCCCGGACGAGCGCGACCCGCGTCACGGCATCCCGGTCTACAGCCTCTATGGCGAGGCGCGCTATCCGACCGCGCGGATGCTCGAGAGTTTCGACGTGCTGCTGGTCGACCTGCAGGACGTCGGCACCCGCATCTACACCTACATCACCACCCTGGCCTATCTGATCGAGGCCTGCGCCCGCCACGGCAAGGCGCTGTGGGTGCTCGATCGCCCCAACCCCGCCGGGCGCCCGATCGAGGGCAGCATCCTCGAGCCGGGCTGGGAGAGCTTCGTCGGCGCCGGGGCACTGATCATGCGCCACGGTCTCACCCTCGGCGAGCTGGCGCGCTGGTTCGCCGCGCGCGGCGGGCACGATCTCGAGCTCGAGGTGGTCGAGATGCAGGGCTATCGGCCCGAGCAGGGGCCCGGGTTCGGCTGGCCGTTGCACCAGCGCCCCTGGGTCAACCCCAGCCCCAACGCCGCCAGCCTCAACATGGCGCGCTGCTATCCCGGCACCGTGATGCTCGAGGGCACCACCCTCTCCGAGGGACGCGGCACCACCACCCCGCTGGAACTGGTCGGCGCCCCGGACCTCGACTTCAACCGCATCCTCGCGCGGATGGAGGCGCTGTGCCCGGCCTGGACCCGCGGCGCACTGCTGCGTCCCTGCTGGTTCGAGCCGACCTTCCACAAGCACCAGGGCGCGCGCTGCGCCGGGGTGCAGATCCACACCGATCAGGCCGGCTACGATCACGGCGCGTTCCGCCCCTACCGGCTGATCGCGCTGTTGTTCAAGGCGCTGCGCCTGGAGTCCCCCGACTATCCGCTGTGGCGTCACTTCGCCTATGAGTACGAGCACGAGCGCCTGGCCATCGACCTGATCTGCGGCGGCCCGCTGCTGCGCGAATGGGTCGACGACCCCGCGGCCACCCCCGCCGATCTCGAACGGCGCCTGAGCGCCGACGAGCACGCCTGGCGCGAGCAGATCGAGCCGCTGCTGATCTACCCCTGACCCCGGGAGGAGCCCCGCGTGCGCACCACCGTCGCCATCCTGCTGACCCTGCTGGGCCTCGCCGCCCCGGCGCTCGCCGAGACACGACCGGCGATCGGCCTGGCGCTCTCCGGCGGCGGCGCGCGCGGCGCCGCCCATGTCGGCGTGCTGCGCGAGCTCGAACGCCGCCGCATCCCCATCGACTACATCGCCGGCACCTCGATGGGCGCGGTCGTCGGTGGACTCTATGCCATGGGGATGTCGCCCGACGAGATCGAGCGGACGATCGAGGACATCGACTGGACGGCGATCTTTCAGGACGAGCCGGCCCGTGCCACGCGACGGATGCAGCGCAAGCTCGAGGACCGGAGCTTTCTGATCAAGAGCCGCCCCGGGGTCGACGAGGAGGCCGGGCGGGTCAACCTGGTACCGGCGCTGATCCAGGGCCAGCGGCTGGAACTGGCGCTGCGCGAGTATACCCTGCCGGCCACCGCGATTCACGACTTCGACCGTCTGCGCATCCCCTTCCGCGCCATCGCCACCGATGTCGTCAGCGGCGAGGCGGTGGTGCTCGGCGGCGGTGATCTGGCCACCGCGATCCGCGCCAGCATGGCCGTCCCCGCGGTGTTCGCCCCGGTCGAGATCGGCGAGCGACTGCTGGTCGACGGCGGGCTGGCGATGAACCTGCCGATCGGGGTGGTGCGCGAGATGGGCGCCGAGATCGTCATTGCCGTCGACATCGGTGGCCCGCGCCGCGATCGCGAGTCGATCACCGACGTGCTGGAGATGCTCGATCAGGTCGCCAGCCTGGTGACCTGGCGCAACACCCAGGCCGAGATCGCCACCCTGGGCCCGCGCGACCTGCTGCTCACCCCGCCGCTCGGGCGCCGGGTGCTGGCCAGCGACTTCGACAAGATGCTCGAGGCGATCGCCATCGGCGAGCAGGCCGCGCGCGCCACCGGGGCGCCGCTCGACGCCCTCGCCCTGCCCGCGGCGCGCTATGCCGCCTACCGCCAAGCCCACCGCCGCGCCGACTACCAGGCGCCAGTGATCACTCGGCTCGGCATCGACAACGACTCCGGGCTCGACGACGCCGTGCTCGCCCGGCGCATCCAGGTCACCCCCGGCGAGCGGTTCGACCCCGAGACGCTCGCCGAACAGATCGAGCGGGTCTACGACCAGGACGTGTTCGAGACGGTGCGCTACCGCATCGAGCCCGAACCGGGCGACGACGAGCGCGCCGCGCTGCACATCAGCGCGCGCGAGAAGCGCTGGGGCACCAGCTCGCTGCAGGGCGGGCTGGAGCTGAGTTCGAGCGGAGGCGGCAACTCCCGCTTCAACCTCGGCGCGGCCTATACCAAGGCCCCGCTCACCGATCTCAACGGCGAGTGGCGCACCGAGATCCGGCTCGGCGAGGAGCCGGGCATCCTCTCCAACCTCTATCTGCCGCTCGACCCCGCCGAGCGCTGGTTCGCCGGGCTGGGCGTCGGCTATCTCTCCGAGAGCCTGACCCTGTTCGACCCCAGCGCCCAGGACGCGCCGCTCGCCGAGTACCAGCTCAACCGGTTCGGCGCCAACGTCAAGCTCGGGCGCAATCTCGGCGACTGGGGCCGGATCGCGCTCGGCTACGCCCACTATCGCGGCGACGCCGACCTGCGCGTCGGCGATCCCGGCTTCGGCGGCTACAACTTCGACGTCGGCGCACTCGAGTTCAGGTTCGACATCGACACCCTCGACAGCGCCAACTTCCCCGCCAGCGGCTGGGCCGCGAGCGCCTTCGGCGAACACTCGCGCACCGCACTCGGCGCCACCAGCAACTACGACCAGGCCGGGATCGAGCTGGTGCACGCCCTGGGGCGCGGTCGTCACCGCCTGATCACCGCGCTGACCCTGGCCGGCAACTTCGGCGGCGAGACCCCGCTGCACGCCTA
This sequence comes from Marichromatium sp. AB32, assembly GCF_003718675.1. Classification (NCBI taxonomy): domain Bacteria; kingdom Pseudomonadati; phylum Pseudomonadota; class Gammaproteobacteria; order Chromatiales; family Chromatiaceae; genus Marichromatium; species Marichromatium sp. AB32. Next base: position 75,060 of record NZ_RHFJ01000003.1, on the reverse strand, counting down.
CTACCGGCTCGGCGGCTTCCTCAACCTCTCCGGCTTCAACCAGCTCGAACTCTCCGGGGCCAACCTCGGGCTGGCGCGCGCGATCTATCTCCACGCCTTCGACACCGGGCTGGTGCCGACCTATGCCGGCGCCTCGCTCGAGGTCGGCAACACCTGGGCGCGGCGCGGCGACATCGGCGCCGACAGCCTGCGTCTGGGCAGCAGCCTGTTTCTCGGCGCCGACACCCCGATCGGCCCGCTCTATCTCGGCTACGGCTATGCCGACGGCGGCAACGACGCCCTCTATCTGTTCCTCGGTCGTCCCTGGAACCGGGCGCTGATCCACTAACCCTGGGGCGGCGCGGCGAAGTACAGCAGCGCGCGCAGCCCGGGCCGGTTGTCCTCGAGCACCACCCGCGCCCGATGCAGCTCGGCCACCGCCCGCACCAGACTCAGCCCCAGCCCGCTGCCCGGGGTCGAGCGGCTGTCGTCGGCGCGGAAGAAGCGGCGGAACACCGCCTCGCGCAGCGCCTCCGGGATGCCCGGCCCGTCGTCGGCGACACCGATGCAGGGGGCGCCATCGCGGGTGTCGAGACGGATCACGATGGCGCCCTCGGGCGGACCGTACTTGATGGCGTTGTCGACCAGATTGGCGAGCGCCTGGAACAGCAGGTCACGATCGCCGGCGAGCGTCGCCGGGGCGGCGATCTCCAGGGTCAGGCGCTGACCGCGCTCGGCGGCCACCGGCTCGTAGAGCTCGCGCAGATCCTCCAGCAGCGCCGCCAGCGCCACCGGGGCGAAGGCCGCGCGGCGTCCGCCCGACTCGATCCGGGCGATGCGCAACAGCGCATTGAAGGTCGCCAGCAGCTCGTCGGCGTCGGCGATCGCGGTCTCGGCCAGCGCCCGCGCCGCCTCGGGGTCGTCGAGCGCGGCGGCGAGCAGCTCCAGCCGGGTGCGCAGCCGGGTCAGCGGGGTGCGCAGGTCGTGGGCGATGTTGTCCGAGACCTGCCGCACCCCGGCCATCAGCCCCTCGATACGATCGAGCATCTGGTTGAGGTTGCGCGCGAGCTGATCGAAATCGTCGTCGCTGCCGCCGAGCGGGATGCGCCGGGCCAGATCGCCGGCCATGATCTCGCGACTGGTGTGGTTGATCGCCTCGAGCCGGCGCACCACCCCGGCGCTCATCAGCCAGCCGCCGAGCAGCGCCAGCGCGGCGGTCATCGCCACCCCCCAGTAGAGCGCCCGCTCGATCAGGGTGCGCGTCGCCTCCAGCTCGCGGATGTCGCGCCCGACCAGCAGCCGCAGCCCGCCGCGCAGCCGGAACACCCGCGCCCGCGCGGCGTGCGCCGCACCGACATCATCGGGACCGCGCTCGCGCAGCCGGAAGCGCACCCAGCCCGACTCATCCGGGGTGTCGGCCGGCCAGCGGTCGAGGTTACCGAGGATCCACTGGCGCCGGGCATCGACCAGCAGATAGACGCTCGCCCCGCTGGGATCGCGACGGATGCGCTCCTCGATCAGTGTGCGCAGACCGGCCAGCCCGCGCTGGCGGTACTGCTCGGCCAGCCCCCGCACCTCGGCGGCGATGGTGGCGTCGGTCTGGCGGTCCATGTACCCGGCCGTCGACCAGTAGATGAAGCCGAGCAGGATCGCCGCCGAGGCGCAGGCGAGCAGGACGTGGAGCAGCGCGAGGCGAAAGATCGAGCTGTGGAGGATACGCCCGACCCGGCGCCGCGCCCGCGACCAGGTCGCCTGCGCCAGACGCATCGGGCTCATGCGGCGCGGATCATGTAGCCGGCGCCGCGCACCGTGTGCAGCAACGGGGTCGGGAAGTCCTTGTCGATCTTCGCCCGCAGCCGGCTGACATGGACGTCGATGACATTGGTCTGGGGGTCGAAGTGATAGTCCCAGACATGCTCGAGCAGCATGGTCCGGGTCACCACCTGACCGGCATGGCGCAGCAGGTACTCGAGCAGGCGGAACTCGCGCGGCTGCAGCACGATCGCGCGTCCGCCACGGGTCACCTCGCGCGCGAGCAGGTCCATCTCCAGATCGCCCACCCGCAGCCGCGTCTCCGGCGCCTCGCCGCCACCGCGCCGCAACAGCGCCTCGAGCCGGGCGTGCAGCTCGGAGAAGGCAAAGGGCTTGGTCAGATAGTCATCGCCGCCGGCGCGCAGCCCCTCGACGCGGTCGTCGACCTCACCGAGGGCGCTGAGGATCAGCGCCGGGGTGTGATCGTCGGCGGCGCGCAGGGTGCGCACGATCGCCAGTCCGTCGAGCCCGGGGAGCATGCGATCGACGATCAGCGCGTCATAGCCGCCGCCGGCCGCCTGCAGCAACCCCTCGCGACCATCATCGGCATGGTCGACCAGGGCGCCGATCTCGCCCAGCGCCTTGCGCAGATAATCGGCCATCTGCGCATCATCCTCGATCAGCAGGATCCGCATCCCCGCGCCCGCCGCTCAGTCGGCCACCGGCAGGGCGACGAACAGCGCCGCACCGTCGCGCTCGAGGCGCACCACCACCGACTTGCGTCCGGCCTCGAGCGCAGTCTCCAGGGCCGCGCGCAGCGCCGCCGGCGAGTCGACCGGCGCGTTGCCGAACATCGAGATCAAGGCCCCGGGTCGCACCCCGGCACGCGCCGCAGGTCCTCCCGGCACCACCTCGCTCACCACCACCCCGGCACGCTCGGGGCCGATGCCGAGCTCGGCGCGCAGCTCCGGGCTCAGTGCCCGGACCCGCAGCCCCAGGTGCTCGAGTTCGAGCGGCGCGCCCGGCGCGGCCGCGGCCACCTGCGGGTTCGAGGCGGGCATCCGCCCGATCTCGACATCGAGGCGCTGGCGGCGCCCCTCGCGCCACACCTCCAGTTCTAGGGTGCTGCCCGCCGGGGTCGCCGCCACCAGCCGGGGCAGGTCGCGATAGTCCGTGATCGGCGTACCGCCGGCGCTGAGGATCAGGTCGCCGGCGCGCAGCGCGCTCGCCGCCGCCGGCGTACCGTCGAGCACCTCGGCCACCAGCACGCCATCGTCCGCCGCGCGCCCGAGCGCGGCGGCCAACTCCGGGGTCACCGCCTGGATCCGCACCCCGAGCCAGCCGCGCTCGACATGACCCTTGTCACGCAGATCCTCGACCACTCGACGCACCATCTCGGCGGGGATGGCGAAGCCGATGCCGACGTTGCCCCCGGAGGGCGAGTAGATCGCGGTGTTGACCCCGATCACCCGGCCGCCGGCATCGAACAGCGGACCGCCGGAGTTGCCGCGGTTGATCGCCGCGTCGATCTGCAGATAGTCGTCATAGGGGCCGGAGTGGATATCACGCCCGCGCGCCGAGATGATCCCGGCATTGACCGAGCCGCCGAGCCCGAAGGGGTTGCCCACCGCCAGCACCCAGTCGCCGACGCGCGCCTGCGCCGAATCGCCCAGCTCGACATGGGGCAGCGGCCCGTCGGTCTCGATCTTGAGCAGCGCCAGATCGGTCTTGTCGTCGCGCCCCACCACCCGGGCCTCGTGGCTGCTGCCGTCGTTGAGCACCACGGTGACCTCGGTGGCACCGTCGATGACATGATTGTTGGTGACGATATGACCCTCGGGGTCGATCAGGAAACCCGAGCCCTGACCGCGCACCCGGCGCGGCTGGGCGAGCCCGGGGGACTCGAAGAAGCGCCGGAAGAACTCCGGCACCGGCATCTCCTCGGGCCACTGCGGCAGCCCCTGCAGCCGCGTGCCGGTTTCGGCGACCACGGTGACGTTGACCACCGCCGGGACCACCCGCTCGGCGACATCGGCAAAGCTCGGCAGGCCCTGCACGGCGGCGGGGCCGGCCAGCGCCGGCGTCACGGTGAGCGTCGTCGCACCACCACCACCGAGCAGCGCCATGCTCAAGGCCACGGCGAGCGCACCGCGTCTGATCGGGACCTGTGGATCGCTGATTGCACGCATACCTGTCGACTCCTCCTCAATACCGCTGCCGGCCCGTCCCGTAACAGGTACCGGGACCTCACCGACGAGACTGGATGGTTCGACGATGAGTATCGCCAGGGTCGCCTTGCCAGCGCCTTGCGACAAGATTAACGATCGTTAAGGAAGCAGCGCCCGGCCCCTCTTGAGACCGCCCAGGGCGTGCCCTGGCGGCAAGAGGCGGGGACCGCCCGATGCCGACCACCCTTGCGTCGACGAGGTTTCGCACCAATCCTTGCACTGCACCCGGGACATGGGGACACAGCGCCCGGATCATGCTCACCGACACCAAAGGAGATCGCTTCACGATGAAGATCAGACCCGCCAGCCTGACCCTCGCCTCGGCCATTGCACTCGCCTCCGCCGGCCTCTCTCCGGTCGCGCTGGCCGAGCTGCGCGACGTGCCGGTGACCGGCGCCGCGGTCACCACCGAGCTGACCGGCACCGTCGAGGTGGTCAATCTCGACAAGCGCATGCTCACCATCCGCACCCCCGAGGGCGAGTTCGTGGTGCTCCACGTCCCCGACGAGGTGACCCGGCTCGACGAGGTCAAGATCGGCAACACCCTCAACGTCAGCAAGACCGAGGCGGTGCTGATCGACCTGCAGAAGGGCTCGGACGCCGGCACCGTCGGCATGACCAAGGAGCGCGAGGTGGCGCGCGACCCGGGCGCCAAGCCTGCCGGCGCCATCGTCGACACCCTCACCCTCTACGGCAAGATCGAGGCGGTCGACCGCGAGGCCGCGACCGTCACCGTGCGCGGCCCCAACCGCACCCTGGTGTTCACCGTCGAGGACCAGGCGCTGCTCGATAGCGTCGCCCCGGGCGACGGGGTGGTGGCCACCTATATCACCGCCATCGACGGCTTCGTCACCTTCGAATGATCCCACAGCCGGGGCGCCGCCCCGGCCCCGAACTCAGCCAGCGCCCTGCTGCATCCGCTCCAGGGCGCTGAGGATCGCCGCCGAGTCGAGCTCACCGCCGTCGGCGGCGAGCAGCGTCTCGAGATGGGCGGCGACCTGTGCGGCCAGCGGCAGCTCGAGCCCCTGCTCGCGCGCCCCCTCCTCGACCAGACGCATGTCCTTGCGGTGCAGCCGCGCCTTGAAGCCGGGCCGGTAGTCGCCATCGAGCATGCGCTGGCCGTGCAGCTCGAGCACCCGACTGGCGGCGAAGCCGCCGAGCAGCGCCTCGCGCACCCGCGCCGCGTCCACCCCCGAGGCACGCGCCAGCAGCAGCGCCTCGGCCACCGCGGCGATGGTGCCGCCGACCACCACCTGATTGCACGCCTTGCACACCTGTCCGGCGCCATGCTCGCCGATATGGACGATGTTGGTGCCCAGCACCTCGAACAGCGGGCGCACCCGCGCGAACACCTCCGGGTCGCCGCCGACCATGATCGACAGCCGCCCCTCGCGCGCGCCGACGTCGCCCCCCGAGACCGGGGCGTCGAGCATCGCCACCCCGCGCCCGGCCAGCCGCGCGGCGATGGCGCGGGTGGCCGAGGCCGAGATGGTGCTCATGTCGACCACCACGCTCCCCGGTCGCGCCCCCTCGATCACCCCGTCGGGGCCGAGCAGTACCTGCTCGACATCCTCGGTGTCGGAGACGATGGTGAACACCACGTCGACCGCGCGCGCCAGCGCCGCCGGGCTCGCACAGACCTCGGCGCCGGCCTCGCGCAACGGCGCCAGCGCCGTCTCGCGACGCGCATACACCGCCAGCCGGTGACCGGCGCGCAACAGGTTCAGCGCCATCGGCGCACCCATCAGGCCGAGGCCGATGAATCCAATCCGCTCTGTCATCTCTCAGGGGTCTCCTCGGGGGGCGCCGGGTCGAGCAGCTCCAGCCAGTGCACCACCGCCACCGAGGCGCCGGCGGCGAGCTGGAGCTGGCAGCCGACGTTGGCGGTGGCGATGAGCGCGGGCCGGCCGCCCTCCAGGGCGCCGAGCTTGTTCTCCAGCAGGCGGCGCGAGAGCACCGGCTGGGTGATCGAATAGGTCCCGGCCGAACCGCAGCACAGGTGCGCCTCGGGCACCGCGGTGACGGTGAAGCCGAGACGCTCGAGCACGCCCTCGACCACGCCGTCGAGCCGCAGCACGTGCTGTTGGCTGCAGGGCGCGTGATAGGCCACCCGCCGCCCGGCACCGGGCCGACCCAACGCGGTCAGGTCGGCGGCGGCGAGCACCTCGGCCGGGTCGCGGGCGAGCGCGGCGACCCGCGCCGCCCGCCCGGCATAGTCCGGGTCGTCGGCCAACGCCTCACCGTACTCGCGCACCATGCTCGCACAACCGCTGGCGGTCACCAGGATCGCCTCGCAGCCGGCCTCGATCTCCGGCCACCAGGCGTCGATCGCCCGGCGCATCCGCGCCCGCCCGCCGGCCTGATCGTCGAGATGATACGCCAGCGCACCGCAACAGCCCGCCGCGGGCGCACGCACCAGCTCGATGCCGAGACGCGCGAACACCCGCGCCGCGGCGGCGTTGGTGCGCGGGGTCGCGCCCCCCTGCACGCAACCATCGAGCACCAGCATCCGCCGCCCCAGGCCGCGCGAGGCCGGCGCCGCACCCGGCGCGACCCGCGGCGGGATCCGCGCGGCCAGTCGCGCCGGCAACAACGGGCGCGCCAGCCGCCCGAGGGCGAGCAGCGCGCGCACCCGCCCCGCCCCCGAGAGACCGAGCACCAACGCCCGCCGCAGCAGACGCTGGCGCCAGGGACGGCGCACCTGGGCGGCGACCAGTCCCCGCCCGATCTCGGCCAGCCGCGCATAACGCACCCCCGAGGGACAGGTGCGCTCGCAGGCGCGACAGCCGAGACAGCGATCGAGATGGCGCTGCACCACGGCGGTGGCCGGCGCGCCCTCCATCACCCGCTTGATCTGATAGATGCGCCCGCGCGGCCCGTCGAGCTCGTCGCCGAGCAGCTGATAGGTCGGACAGGTGGCGGTACAGAAGCCGCAGTGGACGCAGGCGCGAAGGATGGCGTCGGCCTCGCGACCGGCGGCGGTGTCGAGCAGCTCGGGGAGCAGATCGGTACGCATGCGGACTCCGGGTCAAGGCGGCGGCGCCCCGCTAGAACTCGGCATGGAAGCGCCCCGGATTGAGGATGCCGTGGGGATCGAAGGCCTGCTTGAGGTTGCGATGCAGGGCGAGCAGCGGCGGCGACAACGGGGTGAAGGGGGAGCGCATCGCCTCGCCGCCGCGGAAACAGGTCGCGTGCCCGCCGAGCCGCGCGGCCTCGGCGCGCACCACCTCCGCGGGGTGGGCCGCGCGCAGCCAGCGCTGCGCCCCACCCCACTCGATCAGCTGGGGGGCGTCGAGCGCCAGCGCCGGGGCGTGCGGCGGCAGCGAGAGCCGCCACAGCGGCGCGCCCGGCGCGGTGAAGAAGGGGTGGCGCTGCTCGCGGATCAGCGTGTCCCAGAAGTCCTCGGCCCGCTCCGGCTCGACGCGCTCGCCACCGATCCCGGCGGCGGCGGGCGCGAGCGCGCGCTCGGCCCCGGAGAGTCGCAGCCACAGCCGCTCGCCGTCGTGACAGCTCGCGCTCAGCGGCAACGGCCGACGCGCCAGCGCGCGCAGCCGGGCGAGCGCCTCGTCACCGTCGCAGTCGAGCACCTGGGTGCGCACCGCCTCGGGGCGCGGCAGCACCTTGAGGCTGATGTCGAGGAGGATGCCGAGGGTGCCGAAGGCGCCGGTCATCAGCCGGGCGATGTCGTAACCGGCGACGTTCTTCATCACCGCGCCGCCGAAGCGCAGCACCTCGCCGCGCCCGGTGAGCACCCGCGCGCCGAGCACCAGATCGCGCGCCGCCCCGGCATGGGGGCGCGCCGGGCCCGAGAGGCCACAGGCGATGGTGCCGCCGAGGGTGGCGCCGGGGCCGAAGTGCGGCGGCTCGAAGGGGAAACACTGCCCGGCCTCGGCGAGCGCCGTCTCGATCTCACGCAGCGGGGTGCCGGCGCGGGCGGTGAGGGTGAGTTCGCGCGGCTGGTGGTCGAGGATGCCGCGATGCCCGGCGAGCGCGAGCGGACGGCCCGCACAGCGCCGACCGAGAAAGTCCTTGGTGCCGCCGCCACGCAGACACAGCGGCGTGGTGGCGGCGATCGCCGCAGTCACGCTGGCGCACAGCTCGGCGGTCAGGTCCTGGCTCATCCGGGGGCCTCGCGCATCCCTGGTCGTCGTCGCGACGAGCGACGATGGGATCGGGCGCGTTGACCGCACCCGATCGACGATGCCCCCTTAGATCAGGCCGGATTCACCGATCGCAATGCCAGGCGGATGATCTCCTCGGAGGTCTTGGCGCCGTCGTCGGCGGCGCGCGCCATGCGCGTCGCATCGGCCGGACGGAAGCCGAGCGCGACCAGGGCGCTGACCGCATCGGCGAGCGCCTGGTCGGTACCGGGAGCGCTCTCGCCCGCAGCCCCGGCGAGGGCCGGGGTGAGGGTCGCCTCGAGCCGATCGCGCATCTCCACCACCAGGCGCTGGGCGGTCTTCTTGCCGATCCCGGGGAGTTTGGTGAGGGCGGCGACGTCCTCGTACTCGACACACTGGGCGAAGCGCGCCGCGTCCATCCCCGAGAGGATCGCCAGCGCCATCCGCGCGCCCACCCCGGTGACCTTGAGCAGGTTGCGAAACAGTGCACGGTCCGACTCGCGGATGAAGCCGTAGAGCACCTGGGCGTCCTCGCGCACCGCCAGATGGGTGATCAGGGTGACCGTCTCGCCCACCGCCGGCAGCTCGTAGAAGGTCGACATCGGCGCCTCGAGTTCATAGCCGACGCCACCGACGTCGAGCATCAGCCGAGGCGGCTGCTTGTGGACCAGCTGTCCACGCAAACGTCCGATCATGGGTTCAGGGTCTCCAGTCGCGCCAGGAGGCGGCCATGCGCTTGCGCCCGGGGATGCCCATCGAGTGGGCGTGACAGAGCGCGATGGCGAGCGCGTCGGCCTCGTCCTCGCCGGGCGGGGTGTCCATGGTCAGCAGGATCTGCACCATGTGCTGGACCTGCGACTTCTGCGCCCCGCCGGTGCCGACCACCGCCAGCTTGACCGACTTGGGGCTGTATTCGTGCACCGACAGCTCGCCGCGCAGCGCCGCGCACAGCGCAGCACCGCGCGCCTGACCGAGCTTGAGCGCGGCGCTGGGGTCACGGGCGAAGATCAGCTGCTCGACGGCCAGCTCGTGCGGACGGTGATCGAGCACCAGCTGCTCGACCTCGTCGAAGATCAGCCGCAGCCGGTCCGGCCAGGGGGCCTTGTCGACGCGGATACAGCCACTGGCCACGCGGCGGCTGTGATGACCGTCGGTGTCGATGATGCCGTAGCCGGTGAAGCGCGAGCCCGGATCGATACCGAGGATACGGTGCGCCAGGCGTGGCGGGGCCGAGCGGGGGGCACGGGCCATCGCGTCAGCGCCCCCGGACGCGTGCCGGATCAGGCATCGAGCGCCGCCATGATCTCGTCGGCGATGTCGGCGTTGTGATAGACCTCCTGGACGTCGTCGAGGTCCTCGAGCGCGTCGATCATCTTCAACAGCTTCTCGGCGGTGTCGCGGTCGAGTTCGGCGGAGGTCGAGGCGTTGAAGGTGACCTCGGCGGCCTCGGTGTCGAAACCGGCGGCGATCAGCGCATCCTTGACCTCGGAGAAGGCCTCGGGGGTGGTGATCACGTCGAGCGAGGTGTCGTCGTTGGTGACCACGTCATCGGCGCCGGCCTCGATGGCCGCCTCCATCACCGCATCCTCGTCGCTCCCGGGCTGGAAGCTGATGATCCCCTGCTTGGTGAACAGATAGGCCACCGAGCCGTCGGTGCCGAGGTTGCCGCCGTGCTTGGTGAAGGCGTGACGGACCTCGGAGGCGGTGCGGTTGCGGTTGTCGGACATGCAGTCGACCATCACCGCCACGCCGCCCGGGCCATAGCCCTCGTAGCGGATCTCCTCGTAGTTGTCGCCCTCGGTGCCGCCGGCGCCGCGCTTGATCGCACGCTCGACGGTGTCGCGCGGCATGTTGGCGCCGAAGGCCTTGTCCATCGCCAGACGCAGCCGCGGGTTGGCCGCCGGATCACCGCCCCCCTCACGCGCCGCGACCGTGACCTCGCGGATCAGTTTGGTCCAGATCTTGCCGCGACGCTTGTCCTGCGCGGCCTTGCGATGCTTGATATTGGCCCACTTACTATGACCTGCCATCGATTGGGTTGCTCCTGAAGCTGAATACTGGGCCGATATTCTAACATTCGGCGCCGATCGGACGTTAAGCGCCCCTCTGCGAGGCCCTGTTCGAGTGCCGCACGAAGAACGGGAATCACCCCGCCACACAGGCACGAATCGTGCACGATAAAACATTTTTGACTTAGCTATACTCGGACGCGCAACCAGCTGGCCGCGGCCAGCGCGGCGGGGTCATGCGCCTCCGCTCGAGACATGGCTCACGACCTTGCGGGGTCGAGGCCCTGACCCGTTGCTTGCCGACAAAGAGAGCGAGGGCAATCAGATCCTTGCCACAGGATGACGTGATGCACGCACGCCGGAATCAGACAGACGACCCTTCGTCGTTCTCCCCTGCCGGGTCATTCCCAGCCCACGCTCCCATGCCTCATGCCCGTCTCTCGCCAGACGTGCGACTCAGCGCCAGGAAGGCCCCGCTCGTCACCGCAGCGGGTACACGTCATCTACTGCCGGACGACTGACGCACCGTCCGAAGGATGCCGGACCGGGTCTCCCCGGCCATTCCCAACAACGATAACGACAGCGAGAACGAAGATGTCGGGTTCCAGATCCTCGATGCGCGGCTTCACCCTGGTGGAGATGTCGCTGGTGCTGGTGGTGATCGGGCTGATCCTCGGCGCCGTATCCATCGGGCGCGACATGCAGCGCAGCGCCGAGTACGTGAAGATCAAGCAGAAGTTCGTCGACCAGTGGGTCTCGGCCTACAACAACCACTACTCGCGCACCGGGGTGGTGGTCGGCGACGACCAGACCGCGCCGCGCTATATGGTCAATGGCGCCAAGTACAATACCGACCCCGCCTCGGGCACCATCATTTCCGGCGAGAACATGTCCAGCGCCAGCAGCCCTGGACCGATTTGCAATGGAACCGCGCAAATCAGCGACGCCAATACGGAGACCGTCACCAGCTCGCTATTTCAAGAGATGCTGCGCCACGGCATCCAGCTCCCACCCGGTCGTGCCGAGGGCTTCGAGGATCGCTACGTCTATCTCGACACCAACGGCAACCCGCAGGAACTACGGGTGTGCTTCCAATGGAATGCGCCGGGCCAGGACGTCCCCTCCGGCAACGTCATGGTGATCTCCGGGCTGACCCCGGACCTGGCGCGTGCGCTCGATCAGATGATCGACGGCCAGGCCGATGCCTGTGAAGGCGTCTTTCGTCAAGAAGGGCTTACTGGCTGCGCCACGGATCGCACTCCGAGCAAGGAATGGCAGGGTAACAACACCTACGGCTATAGCGCCGAAGGAGCGCCCAGCGCAACCGAAGAAGGGGCACGCAAAGACGAAGACCAGATCATGACCCTGGTCGCCCACTACAAGATGAACCAGTGACGCGTCCCGGCGTACCTCGGTGGAGTAACGCAATGCAGCAGCGCACCCCCGCCGCCCGTCGCGCACAGGGCGGCTTCACCCTGGTCGAGCTGACCGTGGTGCTGGTGGTCATCGGCATGATCCTCGGCGGCATCGCCATCTCCAAGGACATCGTCCGCGAGGCCCAGTCGAAACGCATCTTCCAGTTCGTCAGCGGCTGGAAGCGCGCCTACGACATCCACTTCCAGCGCACCGGCGTGGTGGTCGGCGACAGCCAGATCGCCCCGACCTACATGGTCAGCGGCGCCGACGCCCGACTCAACAACCGCTACGGCCAGGTCGCCGGTATCCCCGCCAACTACAGCCGCACCGGCCAGCGGCTGTGTCATGGGCAGGGCTACCCGGCCAACTCGGTCGGGCTCGGCGACCCCGCCGCACTCTCCGAGCAGAACCTCCACCACCTGATGGAGCGCGCCGGCATCGCCATGCCGGCCGGACGCGCCGAGGGGCAGGAGGACCGCTATCTCTACACCGACAGCAACGGCAACCCGGTGGAGCTGCAGATCTGCTTCCAGTGGAACCCCGACACCACCGCCAGCGGCTCGGGCAACGTGATGGTGCTGCGCGGGCTCACCCCGGATCTGGCGCGCAGCCTCGACCAGATGATCGACGGCGCGCCGGACGCGCGCGAGGGCCGCTTCCGCGAGCAGACCACCCTGAGCAACCATGCCCAGACCAATGTCCGCGAGCCCGGCTACGAATGGGGCGGCAACAACACCTTCCGTCGTGACAGCGGCCTCAACGCCACCGCCGAGGACATCGGCGAGAACCGTGACGAGGATGCGGTGATGCTGCTGACCGCGCACTGGCGGATGGACCAATGATCCGCGGCTCGATCAACGGCACCACCCAGGCCGCCTTCACCCTCGGCGCGGCCCTGCTGCTGGCAGCCGGCTCCTGGTACGCGAGCGACGCCCAGCAGCGACTGCAACAGGCCAGATACGATTACCAGAGCGCAAGCCAGACACTCTCCAGCGCCGCCGGCGGACTGGCCACGCTGGAGCGCTGGACGCAGGCGGCTGCCGGCTTCGAGCGCTGGCGCCCGATGATCGAGGCGCAGTCACTGCGCCGCGCCGACTGGAGCGAGCGCCAGTTGCGGGTAGAGAGCCGGATGCTCTCACGCCAGCAGGTCGACGCCTATCTGCTGAGCACCGCGCCCGACGCCGACGGCTTCTTCATCACCGACGCGCTGAGTATCCGCGCCAATGGTGGCGAGCCGGGGCTGTTCACCCAGGATCAGGACGACGACGGCCCCCAGGCGCTGCAGTTCACCCTGCTCGGCACCTACTACTCCCGCTAACCCCGACCAGGAGTCCGCCGTCATCAACTGGACCAAGGCAATCGATCTCGGTGGCCGCGCACTGCGCATCGCCGGCGATCGGGCACAGCCACTCGACCTCGACGCCCCGCCGACCGCCCCGCTGTGGCTGCTCACCGACTACCAGGGCGCCGCCTTCGGGGTGATGCTGGTCAACAGCCGGGTCGCCGACATCGCACCGATCATCGAGAAGCGCCTGCGAGATCAAGGCGAGATCGACGCCTATTCGCGGGTGATCGTCCATCAGCGCACCCGTCTGCGCGATGCCTACCGGGTGTTCTACACCGTGGTGCCGCTCGATGTCTGGACCCGCTACCAGAAACGCGTCAAGACCAGCGACCAGCATCAGGTGCTGATCCCGCTGGGCGCGGCGATGCTCGCCTGGGCGCTGAGACGCGGGCGCGCGAGCCATCTGCTGGTGCTGCTCCAGCCCGACGACATCAGCTTCATGGTGGTGATCGACAAACAGGCGATGCTCGCCGAGCGCATGCCGGTGCTCGCCGGCTCCGACCCGACCCTGGTCGCCGAGCGGCTCTATCGCCAGCTCAACGACCAGGGCTTCGGTCGCGCCTATCCGCTGCCTCCCCACGCCACCCTGATCGGTCACGGCGAATTCACCGAGGAGACCGGGACGCGGCTGCTCGACGCGCTGCAGCGACGCTTCCCGGGGATGGACTGGGGCCGCCTGGGCGCCGCCTGCACCATCGATCACGACCCCGACTTCCAGAGCGCGCTGCCGGCGCTGCTCGAGACCAGCAGCGAGGCGATCGCCGATGCCACCCCGGCGCAGCGCGCGCAACTGTTGCTGCTGTCGCTGCTGCCGTGGATGGGGCTGAGCTTCCTGGTGCTGGCCGCGGCGCTCGCCTGGCAGGGGACGCGCTGGAGCGAACAGGCGCGGACGCTCGAGCAACGGCTCGCCGAGCAGCGCATCGCCGTCGCCGACCTCGACGAGGTCGAGGCGCGACTGCAGCGCACCCACCAGGGCTCGATCGCCACCGCCGAGCAGGCCGCCGACGTGCTCGCGCTGCTCGAGCTGCAGTCGCTGCGCGATCGCGTCCCGCCGCTGCCGCGGCTGGTCCGCGATGTCCAGCGCAGCCTCCCCGAGGGGCTGGCACTGCAGGAGCTCTCGGTGGTGGTCGAGGACGGCGTGGCGATGGTGGTGCTCACCGGAAGCAGCGCGGCCTTCTACCCGACCATGGAGAAGGAGCGTCACCTGGTCGAGGCGCTCGGCCAGCGTGGCTATCGGGTCGTCGACCAGACGATCCAGGCCGGCAACAGCGGCGAGAACACCTTCAGCCTCGCCGCGATCTGGCGCGGCGCGCGCGGAGAGGACAGCGACGACACGCCGGCGACAACGGGGGCACGACCATGAACAAGCCCACCACCCGAGTCTTCATCGGGCTGATCGGCGCCGCGCTGGTGGCGGCGATCGTGCCGCACCTCGACCACTCGCGCCAGGCGTTCATCCAGCGCGGCTCGGCGCAGCAGCTCGCGCGCATGGAGCGTGAACTCGCCGCACACCTGCGACTGCTCGAGCAACTCGAGGCGCGGCTCGCCGCAACCGGCCTGACCCCGCCCCCGGCGGCGACCACGCAAGCCCTGCTGGCGAGCCCGGGGTCGCGATCGCAGCCCCCGGCGCCACGGCTCGGCGACAGCGCCACCCTCGCCGCCGCGGGCACCAGCGAGCGCTCCAGGCTACTGACGAGCGAGACCACCGCACGCCCCGCCAGCCGCACCATGACGCCGCCACTGCCCGAGGATGTCGAGCCCTGGTGGCTGGACTACGAGGTCGGGCTGATCTACGCCGCGCGACACAACAGCCATGCACTGGTCAATGGCCGGCTGCTCGCCCCGGGCGAGGCGGTCGACGCGCGGGTGCGGCTCGTCGCCATCGAGTCGGCGGCGGTGTGGCTCGATCGCGACGGCCAGCGCCGGCGCATCGAGCTGCGCCTGGCCGAGGAGATGCTGACCCGCCCGGCGATCGCGCCGGACGCGGAGGTGCGATGATCGACCGGCCACCGCGCCGCCCGATCCGGGGGCGCGCATGAACAGTACCTATCAGTGGTCCCGACTGGCACTGGCGATCGTGCTCGGTGTGGCCACCGGCCTCGCGCTGTGGTGGATCTTCACCCCACCGCGCGACCTCGAGGCGCTCGAGGCGCTCCATCGCGCACCGCCACCGGCGATCGCGGTGGTGCCGCCGCGCGCGCCCGAGACGGTGGTGAGGCGGATCCCCGAACCACCCCCGCCGCCGCCCCTGCCCGAGGACGCGCCGCCGCAGCTCGAGGCGCTGATGGCGCGCTATCGCGCGCTCAGCGACGCCGGGCGCCAGGCACAGCAGACCCAGCAACAGGCGGCCAGTCTCGCGGCCGACCCGGCGATCGGACAGCCGAGCACGACGACGAGCACACCGCCTGCCACCGCGCGCCCCGCAACGCCGGACGATGACACCGAGACACGGGTGGCGAGGCTGCGCGACGAACTCATCGCCTACAGTCAGCGCGGACTCTCGGGCGAGCCCCCGGCGCTCGGCGAGCTCGCCGGGATGATCGAGGCGCTCGACGACGGTCTGCGCGAGCGGGGGCGCGACAGCGTGCTCGACCTCGCGGCGCTGGCCGGGATACTGCGCACCTCCGAGCGCATGGTCGAGCTCAACGGACTGATCCAACGCGAGGCGGCCCGCGGCGAGCAGGCCGACATCGCGCGGCTGCGCCAGTACACCAGCGAGCTCGAATCCCTGGCCCCACAGCTCAACCGCCCGGTGGTCGATCTCTCCTCGCTACGGAGCCGGGACCATGACTAGCCCGCACCGCAACCGCGGTCTCTCCACCCTGGAGATGGCCTTCGTGCTGGTGATCACCGGTCTGCTGGTGGCGATCAGCGTCGGGCGCGCCTCGCTGCCGAGCTATCCGCGCGACGGCAGCGACGCCCAGGCGCTCGCCGCGCTGCAGCGCGAGGTCTTCGACGCCGTGCTTGAATACGCGCGGCGCTATCACCGCCTGCCCTGCGCCGATGGCAACATCGGCGCAGGGCTCGACCCCGACGGGCGCGAGGGCGCGGGCGAGCTCGGTTGCGGCGACGTCTCCGCCAACCGGCTCGGCCATGTCCCCTTCCGCACCCTCGGGCTGGATGCCCCCAGCGCCGATGAGACCCGGCTCTACACCCGACTGCGTTACGCCGTCTATCGCAGTGGCGCGGTCGACCTGACCAGCGCCCAGCCGCCGTCGTGGCAACAGGACGCCGCCCCGCGCATGCTCCCCGGCGACGGCCCCTATGCCGGACGCGGCGCCTTCCTGCGCGCACTGCGCCTCGCCGCCGCCCAGCCGCGCGACGACACCAACCCCTACCTGACCGGTGACGACGGCCCGCTGGGCACGCTCGACTGTGTCGGCAACAAGCGGCCCAACGTCGCCTTCCTGGTGCTCAGCGCCGGGACGCGCGACGCCGACCTCGACGGTGATCTGTTCGACGGCCCGCACACCCCGCTGACCATCAACTCGCGCTGCTTCGCCGCCCCCGGCACCCCGACGACCGAACACTATGACGACACCGTGATCGCGATCGGCTTCGACCGGCTGGCCGGCGAGCTGCTGACGGTGGGGCGTCGCTGACCCGGTCCAAGAGACCCCGCAACGAATCGTTCTGCCCTGGAAAACCATGCACATGATCAACAACACGGCGCCCCTGATCGCCCTCGCGCTCATCCTCCTCACCGGCTGCTCCGGGCCGGCCAAGGTCGACCTCGACCGCACCGTCGACATCGACGAGGAGTCCCAGCGCGCACTGCAGGAGCGCCTGGTGGCCGAGTCGCGCAAGCTCAGCACCTTGCAGCGTGCGCTGCAGGAGCGGGTCGAGGAGCGCTCGGTCGCTCCGCCGCCGCAACCGATCGCACCGCGCTACAACCCGCTCGACGCCATCCGCGTGACCCTGGTGGTCGAGGACACCGACGCGCGCAGCATCCTCCAGGCGGTGGCGCGCCAGGCCGAGCTCAGCCTGGCGCTGCCCGACTCGCTCGGCAGCCAGCCGCGCTATCTCACCCTGGAGCTGCGCGACATGCCCGCCTCCAAGGTGCTGCAGGTGGTGCTCGACAAGATCGACATGTCGGCGCGGGTCAACGACCGCTTGATCGAGGTCTACGAGCACGAGAGCCGGGTGTTCCACCTCGGCTTCCTGCAGACCGTCTCGACGGCCAGCTTCAACGCCGGCGGCGACGTCTTCGGCGCCAGCGCCATGAACGACATCGGCAGCAGCAGCAACAGCGGCAGCAGCGGCTCCTCGGGGATCACCAGCAGCTTCCAGCTCGACGGGCGCAATACCAACACCGCCGACCCCTACGACCAGATCGAGGCGATGCTCGGGGTGATCCTCGGCACCACCCCCGGCGTCGTCGACCCGGCCACCGCCCAGGGGTCGAACTACACCCTCAACCGCAACACCGG
Source organism: Marichromatium sp. AB32 (assembly GCF_003718675.1). Classification (NCBI taxonomy): domain Bacteria; kingdom Pseudomonadati; phylum Pseudomonadota; class Gammaproteobacteria; order Chromatiales; family Chromatiaceae; genus Marichromatium; species Marichromatium sp. AB32. The sequence continues at coordinate 57,780 of NZ_RHFJ01000003.1, read as the reverse complement.
GGTGCTCTTCGTCCGCGCCCGCCCCTCACAGCTCGAGGCCATCGACGACCTCATCTCGCGCTACAAGCGGGTGATGCAGCGTCAGGTGCTGATCGAGGCGCAGCTGATCGATGTCGAACTCAGCGACAAGTTCCGCTTCGGCGTCAACTGGTCGCAGCTCGAGAGCAACATCGCCGCGCTCTACGGCCCCGAGGCCATCGGGCTCGGCTCGATCGACTCGGCCCTGCCCAACGAGGGCGGCATCGGACGCGCCATCACCATCCCCGGCACCAGCATCGGCGACAGCGGCAACCCGGGGCTGGGACTGGTCGCCGGCAACGACAACTACAGCGTCGCGGTCAACCTGCTGCGCACCTTCGGCAACGTCCACGTGCTCTCCAACCCCTCGCTGCGGGTCAAGAACACCCAGCCGGCACTGGTCAGCGTCGGCAGCAACTCGAGCTTCCTCAAGGAGGTCTCGCGCACCTCGCTGGGCACCGCCGACAACCCCGAGAGCACCTGGGAGACCAAGACCGGCAACGTCTTCGACGGCGTGCTGCTCGGGGTCATCCCCTTCATCGCCGACGACGGCACCATCAGCCTGGTGATCAACCCGATGCAGACCCAGGTCGAGCCGGGCAGCACCGACCCCGTCGACATCGGCAACGACCAGTCGATCTCGCTGCCCAAGGTCAGCTTCAAGGGCATGACCACCTCGCTGAACATGCGCGACGGCGATCTGGTGATCCTCGGCGGCATGATCAGCGAGACCGGCAGCCGCTCGAAGGACGGCATCCCGCCGTTCACCGAGATCCCCGGGGTCGAGTATCTGTTCGGCGGGCGCGGTCACTCCACCACCGCCCGCGAGCTGGTCATCGCGCTGCGCGTCACCCTGCTGTGAGCCTGATCTTCACCAGTCTGCGCGCACGCGAGGCCCCGCACCTGAGCGCCCTGGGCGATACCGCACGGCGCCGACACGGCTGGCCGCTCGGCATCGCCGGCGGAGCGCTGGTCGGCGCCGGCGTACTGCTGTGGCCACTGGCCGGCAGCCAACCGACAGGCCCCGAGCCACCGCCGTCACTGGCAATCGCGACCCCGGTACCGGCACCATCGACGGAGACGCACGCGCCGCGCGGACCGTCCCCCGCGCCCCCGGCGGCGCCCGAGCAGACGCCGGCGACCGACCCCGTGCCGACGCCGGACAGCGGGACGATCGAGTCACCGCTGTTCGACGCGCCCGATCCGGCGCTGCTGGCGATGCGCCAGATCGCCGCCGACTTCGCGCGCGCCTGCGCGGCCGATCGGCTCGACGAGGCCGACCAGCTGCTCGCCCAGGCCGAGGCGATGATCGGCCCGGACAGCCTGGCGGTGGTGCGCATGCGCGCCTTCCTGCAGCTGCGCCGCGGCGAGCTGGAGGCCGCGCGTCAGGCCTACCAGGAGGTGCTCGGCTACGACGCCGACGACCTCGAGGCCAACCTCAACCTCGCCGCCATCGACTGGCGCGAGGGCGCGCTCGCCGAGGCGAGACAGCGGGTCGCGCGTCTCTACAGCCGCCACCCGAACAACCCCGATGTCAGACAGCACCACGATGCCTACAGCCACTGAGCGCGATACCGTCCCCGGCGGGGCACCGCCCTATCTCGACGAGCTGGGACTGAGTCGCGACCCCTTCCCGGTGACGCCGACCGAGACCCGCTTCTTCCCCAGCCGGCGGACCTATCAGGGCTATCGCGAGCTGCTGCACCTGATCGAGCGACGCAAGGGCTTCATGCTGGTCACCGGCGAGGTCGGGATCGGCAAGACCACGCTGATGCGGCGGCTGATGCGCGAGCTCGAGGCCGCCGGCGAGCGGGTCGCGCTGATCCTCCACGGCGTCCCCCAGGAGCGCGAGCTGATCGCCGCGATCCACCGCGGCTTCGGGCTCGCCGAGCTGCCGCCGCCGCAGCTCGGTATCCAGCCCTACTTCGAGGCCCTGCACCACTTCTTCCGCGCCGAGCAGGCGGCCGGACGCAACTGCGTGCTGATCCTCGACGACGCCCAGAACCTCGACGCCGCGACCCTCGAGCTGGTGCGCCAGCTCTCCAACCTCGAGACCAGCGACACCAAGCTGGTGCAGGTGGTACTGGTCGCCCAGCCCGAGATCCTCGGCCTGCTCGGGCGCTTCGAGATGCGACCGCTCAACAGCCGCATCACCCTGCACGTCCATCTCGCCCCGCTCAGCCGCGCCGAGACCCGGGGCTATGTGCTCAATCGGCTCGATCAGGCCGGCGCGGCCCAGCGCATCGGTCTCGATCGCGCGGCGCTGCGCCTGCTGCACCGGGCCAGCGGTGGTCTGCCCAGACGCATCAACCTGATCATGGATCGCTGTCTCTACGGTCTGCTCCACCAGCCGCGTCTGCGCATCGACCAACGACTGATGCGGCTGGCCGTCGCCGAGGCCGATACCGGGCTGCGGACCCTGCCGACGCACCGCACCAGCGCCCCGCGCTGGCGTCTCGCGCTGCTGCTGACACTGCTGCTCGCCGCGCTCGTCAGCCTCGGCTGGAGCCGTCAGCAACAACTCCGTCCCTGGCTGGAGACACAGCTCGCGGCGCTCGGCGCGCACCAGCCCAGCGCAGACACCGAGGCGACGGCGCAACAGGGCGCCTCGACCGACGCGAGACCGACGGCCGACGCCGACGCCGACGCCGACGCCCCAATGAGCATGCGCGAACCTCCGACCAGCCCCGCCGACAGCGGCGCACCGCCGAGCGCGCCCGCCGGCGCCGGCGCGACGGGCGCCGACCTCGCGACCCTGATGGCCGCCTACCCGAGGCTGTTCGGTCTCGACGACGGCGCCACCGATGAGCCTGACGACGGGGCGATGTGGGTCGCCTGGCGCAGCCGCGAGACGATCACCGAGAACTGTCAGGGACGGCCCGCGCTCGATCTCGGCGAGGGCGAGCGGCTGTCCTTCTATCGCACCGCGATCGCCGCCACCCAGCCGACCTTCGGCGAGCGCTCGCACGCCGCGCGCCTGCTCCAGGAGCGGCTCGCCGCGCTCGGCCACCTCGCGCCCGACGCCGTCGACGGCATCATGGGCAGCTCGACCCTGGCGGCGCTGCGCGCCTTCCAGTCCGCGCAGGGTCTGGCCGCGAGCGGGGTGGTCGATCCGCCGACCCGGTACCGGCTGAGCTGTCCCTCACCCTGAGTCGCGCCATGCATTATTTCCTCTATCGCTATGCCGACGACCTCGGCCGCCCCGGATGGCGGCTGGAGAAGTTCCAGTTCAGCGACACCCTGACCGCGCGCGCGATGATCGAGCAGCGTCACGACGACACCGTGCTGCGGCTGTGGCGCCTGCCCGGGCCGGCCAGCGGGCTGATCGACCTGATGATCGGCCTGACCCGCCGCCCGGTGCCCACCGAGGTGCTCGCCGAGTTCCTCCACAACCTCGGGGTGATGCTGCGCTGCGGCCTGCCGATCGACCAGGCGCTGGTCGAGCTGCGCGAGGAGAACCGACGCAGCCCGATGGCGCGGGTGATCAACGAACTCCATATCGGGGTCAGCGGCGGCAGCGCGCTGAGCGCGGTGATGGAGCGCCATCGCGAGATCATCCCCGGCACCGTGCTGTCGCTGATCGCCATCGGCGAGCAGTCGGGCAACCTCGACCGGGTGCTGCTCGACGGCGCGGCGCACCTCAACCGGGTGCGCGGCATCCGCCAGGACGTGCAGAAGGCGCTGATCTATCCGGTCTTCGTCACCCTGGTGGTGCTGCTCGCGGCGCTGTTCTGGATCGACTACGTGCTGCCCAACATCCAGCAGATGTTCCTGCAGATGAACGCCCATCTGCCACCACTGACGATCAAGGCGATGGCGGTCGCCGGCTGGCTGCAGCGGCTGATCGAGGACTGGTTCTGGGCGCTGCTCGCGGGCCTGGCGCTGGCCATCCTGCTCATCACCCGCACCACCTGGCTGCGCCAGCGGCTCTACGCGCTGCTGTGGCGGTTGCCGATCTCGGGGCGGCTGATCCGCGACTCGGCGCTGGCCTTCATGACCGAATACCTGAGCCTGCTGATCCGCGCCGGGGTCAACCTCAGCGAGGCGCTGGCGGTGCTCGAGGAGGCGATGCGCAACCCGCACTATCGCGGCCACCTGCAGCGGGTACGCGAGGGCATCCGCAACGGCAGCCGGCTCAGCGACGAACTCCAGGCCACCGGCGTCTTCCCGCGGCTGATGATCCGTCTGGTGAGCGTCGGCGAGCAGTCGGGCAACCTCGACGAGCAGCTCGACTATCTCGCCGTCGAGTACCGCCGCCGGCTGCATCACACCGTCGACTCCCTGGCCGAGATCCTCAAGCCGCTGATGATCTCGATCGCCGGCGTCTTCTTCATCTTCGTGGTGGCCGTGTTCCTGCTCCCGGTCTACCAGTTGATCTCGCAGACCACCATGTACTGAGTCTCGCCCCAGGCCGCACCATGATCCCAGCACACTCGCACCCCAGCCCCCAACCTCCCCGACCGCGACCACCCGAGCGCGGCTTCGGGCTGATCGAGATGCTGCTGATCCTGACCTTCACCGCCAGCGCCATCTGGGGGGTGATGTATCTCACCCAGCAGACCCGCGACCGCAACGCCGAGGTCAAGGGGCAGGCGCTGCTCGAACTCGCCGATCGTCAATTGCTGCAGTTCATGGTGCGCGAACGCCGCCTGCCCTGTCCCGACGGCGACGGCGACGGTCACGAGGACTGCGCCGTCGACAAGGGCTATCTGCCCTACCGCACCCTGGGGATGGCCGCCGGCACCTACTCCGCCGGCGAGGTGCCGCTGCTCTACGGCGTCTATCGCGACAGCGCCGGCATCGACCTCACCCGTCACGATCACTTCTTCCACCCGCGCAACAGCGACGGCACCGAGTACCCTTTCACCGACGGCGCCGGGCACATCAATCTGCTCGACTACTGCATGGCGCTCGACACCGCCGCCGGCACGGCGCTCGACACCGCGTTGCTGCACACCGAGGCAAGCGACGGGGCGCAACACAACGTCGCCTATGCGCTCGCCGTCCCCGGCCGGCTCAACGCCGACGGCCAGGGCAGCGACACCCTGGGGCTCTACGACGGGCTCAACCAGGCTCTCGACCGCCCGGTGTTCCACGCCCCCGGTACCCCGCTCACCCGCAACCGCTACGACGACTCGACCCTGGTACGCGGCTTCGCCGAGGTCGAGGGGGTGCTCACCTGCGACATCGTGCGCCGCAGCCTCAACCTGATGGCCGACGCGCTCGCCGTCCAGCAGGAGGTCTGCGACTTCACCAACTCGAACGTCGAATCGGCCTTCCTCGGCACCATCCTCGCCGGTGTCGGCACCGCGCGCAGCGCCGTCGACATCTACTCCACCGGGACCGGGATCGGCGCGGCCACCGAACAGGTCACCGAGTCCGGCGTGCAGATCGCCCGCTCGGCGGCGACCTGCATCCCACCCTTCGTGCTGCCCGGTTGCGTCACCCTGCCGATCCACACCGCCGCCCTGGTGCTCGCCTCGACCGGGACCGGCCTGGCCTCGGTCGCGCTGGGTCTGTCCTCGGTCACCACCGCTGCGGCGGGCGTCTACACCGTCCAGTACGGGCTCATCTACGACAAGATCAAGGCCGGCTGCGATGCCGACTTCAACCCGCCGGAGGCCCCCGCGCCCGACTTCAGCGACAAGATCGCCGAGCTCGGTGACGACCTCGCCCAGGCGCGCGCCGACCTCGCCGCGGCGCTGATCCCCCGCGATGCCGCACAGGCCAGGGTGACCGAACGACAGGGCGAGTGGGACGCGGCCACCGCCGCGATCCAGCCCAAGCTCGACGCCATGAACGCGCGCATCCCCGAGCAGATGGCGCCTTGGCTCGAACGCCTCGGCGACCTCGACCCCGACCTCGGCGCCGACCCCGCCGTCGAGGCCTGCATGCAGGAACAGATCGAGGGCGGCGCCACGCTGGAGGATGCCCGCGCCGCCTGCGGCATCAGCCTGGAGGAGAACCCCGGCGAGCCGGGCATGATCATCGCGCTCAACGGCCATGTCACGGCGCTGGAGGCCGAGATCAGCGCCCAGCGCATGATCGACATCAGCCAGGAGCCGTGCGACACCGGCAAGGCCAATGGCGCGACGCTCGACAGCGACGCCCGCGACAGCTTCTGCTCGACGCTTGCCGCCGGACGCGACGCCAGGGCCGACGCCCGCGCCCAGCAGACCGAGACGCTCGCCCAGGCCGATGCCCAGAAGACCTGGCTCGAGCAGGAGGCCGACAAATTCAAGACCTATGACGCCGCGCTGATCGCCGAGTACGCCGCGCGTCAGCCCCACTTCACCGCCCGCGCCGCGCTGGACACGGCGATCCAGACGGTGCTCGCCGACAGCGGTATCTGCAGCGGCGCCTCGAGCACCGACTGCGACACCCTGCGCAACCAGATCAACGCCTCGCCCGAGAGCACCGACTACACCGCTATCGGCACCGCACTCACCAACCTCAAGGGCGCCTGCGGGGACTGTCAGAAGGTCAAGGACGCCGCCGCGCTCCGGCCCAACGCCAGCACCACCCAGCAGACCTGGATCAGCGCGCTCAACGCACTCAAGAGCGCCGGTCTCGCGCTCGAGCCGCCGAAGACCGACGGCTTCGGCGACGGCGGCATGTGCGACGACGCCCAGCCCTGCGATCTCGCGCAGCACATCCAGACCCTCTACGACCGCTATCTCGCGCTCGGCAATGCCCAGATCGAGCTGAGCCAGGCACAGATCGAGGTCGATCGCCTGACCGACGAGGTCACCAACCTGGAGCAGGAGATCGAGGGCTATCGCTGCGGCGAGCAGGGCAAGCAGTACGACCCGGACAGCGGCCAGTGCATCGCCCGGGTCGAGCCGGACCCGGGCGCGATCGGCGCCGACCCCAACCCGGACCTGCCCGACGAGTTCGACGACGTCGAGGCCCCCAGCCCGCTGCCCGATCGCTTCGAGCAAGAGGCCGGACTCGAGATCCTGGGCACCGCCGACGAACTGGGGACGGGACGATGAACACCAAGCAGCGCGGCTTCACCCTGGTCGAGATGTCGGTGGCACTGCTGGTCGGCGGACTGACCTTCATGGCCATGCCGCCACTGCTCGAGGCGCTCGGCGAACTCAATCGCGCCGAGCGCCCGGGGGGCGATCTCGAGCGGGTGCGTGAGGCGCTGATCGGCCATCTCGTCAGTCACGACCGACTGCCCTGTCCGGCGACGAGCGCGGCCAGCGGCGAGGCCGCAGCCGCCTGTGGCGGCGAGGTGGCGAGCGGGTTCGTGCCCTATCGCACCCTCGGGCTGACCGAACCGCCGCGCAACCCCCAGGGCTTCGCGTTGCGCTACGCCGTCGCCGGCCTGCTCACCGAGCCGACCGAACACTTCCACCCGCAACTCCCCGCCGCCGCCGGCTGGACCGCCCCCGGCCCGTGGAACCCGAGCACCAACGAAAGCGGGATCACCCAGCCCTCGGGCAGCGCGCCACCGACCTACAGCCCGCCGACGCCGGGGATCAACGGTCTCGATCTCTGCGTGGCGCTGGTCGAGGGCGCCCGCGAGACGCCGGCGGAGATGCTCGCGGTGCGCGCCCTCGACCGGCCCGACACCCGGGTGCGGATGGCGGTGGTGCTGGTCGACCCCGGCGCCGACGGGGTGGTCGACAGCGACAACCGGGCCACGCCATTCGCCTCGCCCGGACGGCGCGAACGCGACGCCCCGCCGGTCTACGACGACCGCGTCGAGGCGCTCGGCTTCACCACGCTGGCCGCGCTGCTCGACTGCCCCCGCCTGATCGCACGGGTCAACGCCTCGGCGCGCGACGCCTATGCCGCCGACGACCTCGCCCGCGCCCAGCAATGGTTCGAGGACTTCCGCCGCCTCGGTTACGAGATCCGTCACGACAACCTCGACCACGCCGAGACGGCACAGGAGCATGCCATCGGCAGCGCGGTGTTCGACGTCACCGGCAACCTCATCGGCACCGGTGATGCCTTGGCCACGGCCACCGGCGCCGCGGCCAAGGGCGGCGCGATCGCGTTGAGTGCCTATGCGATGGGCATGGCCGCCTACTCGATCACCACCGGCGCGCAGGACATCGAGGAGAAGAAGGAGGAGAAGGCGACCGCGCTGGAGCAGGCGCGCAACGCGCGCGACAACCTGCTGGAGGTGATCGACGATCGCAACACACGGGTCAACAACACCATGACCCTGGAACGACGCGGCTGGTACCAATGAACGCTTATCAACAAAAGGGCCTGAGCCTGATCGAGCTGTCGGTGGCGATGCTCGCGCTCGGCGCGGTGGCGATGCTCGCGGTCAAGCTGCTGCCGGCAACCCGCGAGGCGGTGCGCGAGTCCGAGGTCGCGCCACGCGTCGTCAGCACCCATGCCGCGCTCGAGGGCTTCGCCTTCGTTCATGCCCGTCTGCCCTGGGCGGACGCCGACGGCGACGGTCACGAGGACGAGGACACCGTCATCGGCCTGCTGCCCTATGTCGATCTCGGGCTCGGCGCGCCGCTGCGCAATGCCAGCGACTACGACTTCCTCTATGCCGTCTATGTCCGCCCGGACAGCGCCGACCCGCGCCTCGATACCGCGCTGACCGTCCGGCGCGACCGTCTCCATCCCTATCTCGCCGAGGGCCTGCCGCCGACCGGCGCGCCGCGCGCGCTCGGCGTGGCCAACAGCCTCGATCTCTGTCAGGCGCTCGGCACCGCACAGGACCAGACCCTCTCGACCGACCATGTGCACATCGCCTCGAGTACGGCGCAGGAGCACGTCGCCTATCTGCTGGTCGACCCCGGGACCGCCGATCGCGACGCCGACGGCTCGCTGTTCGACGGGCGCAACTCGCCCAACACCGCCACCCGCACCGCCTTCGAGCACCCCACCAGCCCGATCTCGGCGAGCAACGACGACCGGGTACACGTGCGCTATTTCAACGAGCTGCGCGAGCGCATGGGCTGCACCGGGGTGATCGCGGCGAGTGGACACGCTCACCCCAACGTCGAGACCACGCTGGCGATCTTCCGCCAGGCCGCGCGCGACTATCGCGAGCAGCTCAAGGTGGTCAAGGAGATGGCCAGCGCCGACGTCCTCGGCGGCGCCTCCGACGTCGCCGCCGCCGCCTCCGGGATCGCCAGCGCCAGCGCCTCGCTGACCGTGGCCATCGCCGCCACCATGAACAGCTACGGCGCCAAGTCGGGCGCCGTCGTGGTGGCCACCAGCGGCGTCGCCGCCGCCGCCGGCGGGGCGGTGTTCGCCGCCCTGGCGCTGGTCGAGAAGGTCGAGATCGAGGACGAGGTCAAGGGCCGGCTCGACGAGCTCGACGACCTCATCGACAACCAGCTCGACCCGCTCTACGACTCCGTCAGGAACAATGTCCGCGCCCAGGACGCACTGGGCGTCTTCGATGACCAGCACCCGTGACCCCGCGATGAACCGACCAACCACCCCGCCACGCCGCGCCGCCGGCTTCACCCTGCTCGAGCTGTCGATCGCGCTGATCGTGATCGGCATGCTGATCAGCATGGCCAAGGTCGGCGGCGATCTGATGCGCCAGTCGACCTATGTCAAGCTGATCAACGACTTCATCTTCATCGGCGGCTGGCACAACGCCTACGGCAGCTACACCGTCGGCCAGGGTCACGTACTGCTCGACGACCCGGCCAGCCCCACCGGACAGGTCAACGAGGGCGGCGACGCGGTTCGCCGCGAGGACCTGGTCAGCGCCATGCTCGCCGCCGGCGTCAGCCTGCCCTCGGGGCGGGGGGTCGGGTTCGAGACCCACTACGGCTATCAGGACAGCAACGGCAACCCGCAGGACATGGAGGTCAGCTTCCAGGCCCTCGACTGGGCCGTCCCCGACGGCGCGATCGGCAGCTATCGCAAGGACACGCACAACGTGATGATCCTGGAGCGGGTCACCCCCGACCTGGCACGGATGATCGACGCCCAGAAGGATGGGTTGGTCGATGCCCGTTTCGGCTGCGTGCGCCAAAAAGGGAAAGCCGCCGAAACCACCGCCGAAAGCAAGACGTGGAGCGTGGACGACACCGCCACTGACGAGGCCCAGATCGCCACCCTCACCGTCTATGTCTCGATGGACTGCAACTGACCCGCCCCGAACCCGAACCGTACGAGAGCCGAGCCCGCATCATGCCCGCCGATATCGCCCCCAGCACCCCGCCAGGCCCCATCCAGCACAAGCGTCCGCTGCTCGGCGAGCAGCTCCTCGCCAGCGGCGCGGTCAACCGCTCGCAGATCGTCTATGCGTTGCAGAAACAGCGCGTCAGCGGTGAGCCGCTCGGCGCCCTGCTGATCCGGCTCGGGCTGGTCACCGAGCAGGAGGTGGCGCGCTGTCTGGCGGTGCAGTACGACCTGCCCTACTGCCCCTTCGAGCAGTTGCCGCCACCACACGAGGAGGTCCGCGAGCTGTTCCGTCGCGAGCTCTGCATCAACCACGGGATGTGTCCCATCGACGTGGTCGAGGGCGAGCTGCGGGTGGCGATGGGCAACGCCGATCCGCAGCGGCTGATGGCGTTGATCGACCGGCGCACCGGGATGCGGGTCCGGCTGCTGCAGACCGAGTTCTCCGCCGTCCCCAAGCTGATCGCACAGCTCGGCGGGGACGAGTCGAGCGCCCTCGAGCGCGCCTTCGTGCAGGAGTACGAGAAGCTCCGGCTCGACCAGCAGAACACCCTCTCGACCGACACCCTGCTCGCGCGCATCCTCCACTATGCCGTGGCCGAACGCGCCACCGACATCCACATCCAGCCCGAGTCGCGCTCGATCCATCTCTCCTTCCGCATCGACGGGGTACTGCTGCCGGTCTACTGCATGGAGCCGGTGCTGGCGCGGCTGACCGCCGCGATCAAGGTGCGTGCCGGCATGGACATCGCCGACAGCCTGCTGCCGCAGGACGGTCGCTTCACCACCACCGTCAATGACGACACCTACGACGTCCGCGTCTCCACCGTGGTCACCCCGCACGGCGAGAACGTGGTGCTGCGTCTGCTGCCCACCGGGGCCTATATCAGCGGGCTCGACGAACTCGGCTTCCTGCCCGCGCACCTGCCGCTGCTCCAGGCGCTCTTCGAGCAGCCCCACGGCATCATCCTGATGACCGGTCCCACCGGCTCGGGCAAGACCACCACCCTCTATGCCGGACTGCGCGCCCAGGGGCTCACGGGCAAGAACATCATCACCGTCGAGGACCCGATCGAGTACTCCCTGCCCTTCGCCACCCAGACCCAGGTCAACCGCCGCGCCGGCTACGGCTTCGACCAGGCCATCACCCATTTCCTGCGCCACGACCCCGACATCATGCTGGTCGGCGAGATCCGCGACGGCGAGACGGCCGAGGCGGCGATGCGCGCGGCCGAGACCGGCCACCTGGTGCTCTCCACCCTGCACGTCAACGGCGTGTTTGCGGTGGTCAACCGGCTGCGCACCCTCAAGATCCCCGCCGCGACCATCGCCGAGGCACTGATCGGCGTGGTCAACCAACGTCTCGCCCGACGGCTCTGCGAGCACTGTCGCCAGCCCGACCTCGGCGACGACCTCGCCCGCGACCTGGCCGAGCGCGGCGAGCCGCTGTATCGCGGCGTCGGCTGCCCACGGTGCCGCCACACCGGCTATCACGGCCGGGTGCTGGTCTATGAACTCCTGCTGATCGACGAGACCCTGGCGCACTGGATCGGCGAGGGCGCACCGCGCGGCGGCGTGGAGATGCTGGAGCGACCCGGACGCTATGTGGCGATGCGCGAGGTCGCGCTGCAGCGACTGCGCACCGGTCAGACCAGTCGCGAGGAGCTGCGCCGACTGTTCGGCCCCCAGTTCATGGAGACACTGGAGCAGCCCGCGGCCTGAGCCACGCCGCAGACCGGTCACGCAATCGTCACGCCCAGGCCAACACCCCCTGGTCGCGCGAGCGGGGATGGAGGCGTACCATCGATCGGGTCGCCTTCCCTGACACCATCGTTTCAGGATGCTGCCATGTACGCCACTCCACAGACCAGCGACGGCTGGATCACCAAGGTCGTCGAGCGCACCGACGAGGGATTCCTGGTCGAGGCCCGTTTCGCACTCGGCCCCGAGTTCCGCTCCCGCGTCGCCGGGCGTGAGTCCGAGCTGCTGTTCGCCGCGCGCAGCCGACTGGCGCGACTGGGGATCAACATCGTCCCCGCCGCGCCGGCCCCGACCTTCGACCACACCTATTGCGACCTGCGCCTGCAGATCGTCGCCGCCATCGCCTCCTACGGCATCGGCGAGCATCTCGAGCGCATCGTCGTCCCCGGACTGCGCGTCGGGCGACTGGTGTTCTGTCCCGAGGACACCCGACTCGACTCGACCGAGATCCACCGACTGATCCGCGACAACGCCATCCAGGTGCCCTCCGGCTTCTCGATCGACAGCAACGGCTATCTGATCCTGCGCCCGCAGCGCCAGATCTTCCATTTCGCCCAGCCGCTCGGTATCGAGCAGGTCACCGCCATCGCCACCCATGCCGACGGCAAGGACCTGCTCAACCGGTTGCAGATCCGCGAGCCGGTCGAGCACATCGAGCTGCCCCCGCGCGACGGGCTGGTCACCGCCTGCTCGATGTTCCTCCATCGTCACTACGTGGTGCTGCGCAACCTCGACGAGGCGCTGGGGCTGCACCTGCAGGCCACGGTGCTCGATCCGATCACCACCCGGGGCACCAACATCTATCTCGAGTTCATCAACCGCTCCGACCAGCTCATCATCAACCCCAGCGTCGCCGCCACCGTCCACGAGGCGATCGCACTCGAACCCCGTCGTCGCTACTGGCACGGCGGCCCCGAGCGTCAGGGCGAGCCGGGCAACCAGCCCGACCCGGAGTTCGAGACCCTCAAGGCGGTGTTCGACCGGCTCGAGAGCGGCGCCAACCGCGACCACTACTCCCACCGGATGATGGCGATCAGCCACGCCCCCGCGCGACTGCGCGTCGGCGACGAGCCCGAGCACATCTGGACCCAGCCGCAGACCCCGCCGGATCCGCGTCGCGGCACCGAGCTCGCCGCCGGGCTGGTGGCCGAGGGACTGAGGCTCGACACCCGCCCCGAGTGCGGCACCTCGGTGCTCTCCGAACTCCCCGACGGCGCGCGCGCCACCCTGCTGCTGGGCTACTTCCCCAACCTGGTCGAGCACACCGAGATCTGCGCCGCCGCGCTGCAGCAACGCATCGGCCGGATCATCTTCCGCCGCGCCTCGTTCGAGCACGGACACTTCCTCTCGGCACGCGATCATGGCCGGCTGGCCGACTACGAGGGACTGGGGATCGAGGTGTTCTGGTGCAACGACGCACGGGGGCACGTGGTCAAGCACGTCTTCCGCGGGCTGCGCGGCTACTTCACCGCACCGGAGAACGTCTCGCGCTTCCACGACACCCTGGTGTTCGCCATCTACGGCTCGACCAGACCGCTCAACGACCACGGCATCGCCCAGGTCGAGCGCCTGCTCACCAACCTGCGCGGACTCTTCGGCAACGACATCAGCATCCTCACCGGCGGCGGCCCCGGGGCCATGCAGCAGGTCACCGACGTGGCCCACGAGATGGGGCTGATGGTCGGCTCGAGCTTCATCGAGACCATCGATCAGAAGCCCAACGACAGCGCCGACTTCTACCAGACCTTCCAGAGCCGCAGCCGACAGTCGCGCCAGCGCTGGTTCGAGATCGCCAGCTTCCACATCTTCCTCACCGGCGGCGTCGGCACCCTCGAGGAGATCGGCCTGACCCTCACCGACATGAAGCTCGGGGTGATCGAGTCCGGCCCCCTGGTGTTCTTCGACGGCTGCGGCGACGGCTTCTACTGGGAGGGCCTGCAGACCCAGCTCGCGCACATGGCCGACCAGGGCCGGATGCCGCACTGGCTGCTCGACGACATCCTCATGACCAGCGACCCCGACGCCGTGCCCAGGTTCTACAAGCAGGCGTTGCGGCTGGGTTGAGAAAGGGGGATCAGCGATCAGCCACCAGCGGTCAGCCTCCAGTAGGGAAAGGTCGGCCTTCACTCATCGCTGCGGCTGAATGCACACGCCCGCTGGTAGTTGGTGACTGGTGACTGGTGGCTGGTAGCTGGTAGCTGGTAGCTGGTGACTGGCAGCTGGTGGCTGGCGGCTGGCGGCTGGCGGCCATAGCCCGATCCCCCCGTGACTTCTGTGAACAAAAGCCGCACAATCGAGCGAGGGGCCGACGCCCGTCGGGCGTCGGCGGTCAATGTCAGCCGGGGGCCGCGCACCGCGCCAGCCACCGAGAGCCAAGGGTCGAATTGATCCCGAGACATCCGCCGTGCCGACAGTCCTGACCTTCGAACATCCGCTCAACGAGCGCACCCGGACCTTCCTCCGGCTCGAACACCTGTTCGAGCGCTTCGATCACTTCGCGCCCCAGCCCGAGGATTGGGCGACGCGCGCCGCGCTCGAGAGCCTGATCGAGATCGTCGCCATCACCGCCCGCGCCGATGTGCGCAACGAGCTGCTCAAGGAACTCGAACGCACGCTCGAGACCCTGCGCCGCATCGCCTCGCGGCCCGGCGTCGACCCCGGCGCCCTGGAGCGCGTGCTCAGCGACCTGGAGCGCTCGCGTAACGCCATCCTCGCCATCGACGGTCCAATCGGCCAGATCGCCCGCGAGGACGACTTCCTCAAGGGCGTCGCCCAGCGCAACAGCATCCCCGGCGGCAGCTGCAGCTTCGATCTGCCGCAACTCCACCACTGGCTGCTGCAACCGCCCGAACAGCGTCAACAGCGTCTGGCCGACTGGCTCGAGGACCTGCGCCCGGCCCACCAGGCGATCGCGCTGACACTCTCGCTGGTACGCGCCAGCGCCCCGCCGCGTCAGGCCATGGCCGAGGCGGGCTTCTATCAGGAGGCGCTGGAGACCCAGGTGCCGCCACAACTGGTGCGCATCGGCGTCGATGCCAACAGCGGACTCTACCCCGAGGTCAGCGGTCACAAGAACCGCTTCAGCATCCGCTTCATGACCATCGAGAGTGAAGAGCGCCCGGCCCAGACCAGCGACGACATCCCCTTCCGACTGACCTGCTGTCTTTTCTGATCCATGTCCATCACCGTCCCCTGCCCCAACTGCGCCGCCCCCGTCGAATGGAGCGAGCACTCGCCCTGGCGCCCCTTCTGCAGCGAGCGCTGCCGCCTCATCGACCTCGGCGAGTGGTTCAACGAGAACCACCGCATCAGCGAACCGACCGACCCCGAGATCCCGCCCCAGCAGACATCGCCGGAGCATTGAGTCGGCCCAGGCCAGCGGCCAGCGGCCAGCGGCCAGCGGCCAGCGGCCAGCGGCCAGCGGCCAGCGGCCAGCGGCCAGCGGCCAGCGGCCAGCGGCCAGCGGCCAGCGGGATTGAACCGCAAAGCCGCCAAGGACGCAAAGACACTGACCGACCTTCAGCGAGCGGCCTGAAGTCTAGGTTTGCAGTCAACTGCGGCGCACAAGACGATCCAGCCTCCTCACTGGAGGCTGGCAGCTGGAAGCCCTTCTTCTCTTCGCGCCCTTTGCGGCTTTGCGGTTCAACCCGCTGGCGGCTGGTCGCTGGAAGCTGACTCGAACCGCGAAGACACCAAGGACACGAAGGGGTTTTGGGCGTGGATGACGGTCGATTCCCGGCCAACAGCGACCCGTCCCGGGCAAAGCGCAGCGTGCTCGGTGCCTGCGTGCGCCTCGATGGGCACGCTGCGCTTTGCCCATCCTACGACGCTGGCGGCAAGTAGCTGGTGGCCGGTAGCTGATGGCTGGCGGCTGGCCGCTGAAAGCTAGTCGCCGGGCCACAGCCCGCGGATGGCGGCGATGCCCTGGGCGCCGAGGTCCCAGGCGGTGTCGAGGTCGTCGCGGGTCATGCCGCCGAGGGCGTAGACCGGAACATTGGCGGTGGCGGCGATGGCGGCGAAACGCGACCAGCCGAGGGCCGCGGCGCCGGGGTGGGTGGCGGTCGTCTTGACCGGTGAGAGCAGCGCGTAGTCGAGCCCGAGGGTGGCGATACGATCGAGCTCGGCGGCATCGTGACAGGCGGCGCCGACCAGCTCGCCGGGCGCGCCGGGACGCGCGCCCAGCCGCGCGAGCAGGCTCGAGCCCAGGTGCAGCCCGTGACGCGGCACCCCGACGACCTCCTCCGGGGCGCGATTGAGGAGCAGCCTGGCACCATGACGCTCGCAGCGCTCGAACGCCTGCTCGGCCAGCGCGCGATAGGCGGCGGCGCCGAGCGCATGCGCGCGCAGCTGCACCAGTCGCACCCCGTCCTCCAGGGCGCGCTCGAGCCGGCGCAGGAACTGCCCGGTGTGCTCGGGATCGGCCCCGGTGATCAGCATCAGCGGGGGCAGGCGCAGCGCGGTGATGATCGGCCGGTCGGCGGCGGGGAAGTCGTCGGGGTCCATCGTCTCGGGGTGTACCCAGTCGAGCGGTTGGCCCTCGCGCCCCTCGGGCGTGCCGGCATAGCGCTCGACCCGGTGGACGTCGAGCAGCACCCGCCGGTCGCCGTAGTGATGACGCACCCGGATCAGCGGTCGGCTGTGCTCGACACGGATACCGAGTTCCTCGTCGAGTTCACGGGCGAGCCCGGCGATGGGCGACTCGCCCGTCTCGAGCTTGCCGCCGGGGAACTCCCACAGCCCGCCCTGGTGCACGCCCTCGGGACGGCGGGCGATGAGGATCCGGCCCTCGTGGTCGGCGATGGCGCCGACCATGACATGGATCTCGGCGGGATCGCGATCAGCTGCGGTATTCGGCGTTGATGCGGACATAGTCGTAGGACAGATCGCAGGTGAGTACCTGGGCCTCGGCCTCACCGCGGCCGAGATCGACACGGATGAGGATCTCGGACTCGGCCATCACCGCAGCGCCGGCGGCCTCCTCGTAGTCGGCGGCACGCCCGCCGTCACGCACGATCGCCACATCACCGAGCCACACCTGCACCCGGTCGATGTCGAGCGACTCGACCCCGGCGCGACCGATCGCGGCGAGGATCCGGCCCCAGTTGGGATCGGAGGCGAAGAGCGCGGTCTTGACCAGCGGCGAGTGGGCGATGGTATAGCCGACCCGACGCGCCTCGTGCCAGTCGCGCGCGCCCTCGACGGCGATGGTGACCAGTTTGGTCGCGCCCTCGCCGTCCTTGACGATGGCCCGCGCCAGCTCGGTGCAGAGCGACTCCAGCGCCTCCTGCAGGGCCGTCGCGTCGGCGCTCGCCGGATCGCTGACCGGCGCATTGCCGAGCGCGCCGGTGGCGGCGAGCACGCAGGCGTCGTTGGTCGAGGTGTCGCCGTCGACGCTGACGGCATTGAAGGAGCGATCACTGGCCGTCTGCAACGCCTGCTGCAGCACCTCGGGGGCGATGGCGGCGTCGGTGGCGATAAAGGCGAGCATGGTCGCCATGTCGGGGCAGATCATCCCCGAGCCCTTGGCCATCCCGGTGAGGGTCGCTGTCTGTCCGCCGCACTGGAAGCGGCGCGAGGCGAGCTTGGGGAAGGTGTCGGTGGTCATGATCGCGCGTGCCGCCGCCGGCCAGGCGTCGGCGGCGAGCACCGGCAGCAGCCCCGGCAGCGCGGCGCTGAAGCGCTCGACCGGCAGGTGCTCGCCGATCACCCCGGTGGAGAAGGGCAGCACCTGCTCCGAAGCGCAGCCGGCCAGGCCGGCCAGCGCGCTGCAGCTCGCCTGCGCCGCCTCCAGCCCCTGTCGACCGGTGCCGGCGTTGGCATTGCCGGCGTTGATCAGCAGATAGCGCGGCGCGGCGCTCGCGAGATGGCGGCGCGCCAGGGTCACCGGTGCGGCACAGAAGGCGTTGCGGGTGAACACCGCGGCGCAGGTCGTCCCCTCGGCCAGTTCCATCGCCACCAGGTCGTCACGCCCCTGGTAGCGGATACCGGCGGCACAGGCGCCGAGACGGATGCCGGAGACCGGCAGGAAGTCGATCGTGTCGGTGCTGGTCATGGTCTCAGTTCGCCTTGCCGTGACACTGCTTGTATTTCTTGCCCGAGCCACAGGGACAGGGCTCGTTGCGCCCGATCTTGCGACCGTCGCGGACATAGGGCGCATCGCCCTCGGGTTGCGCGGCGCGTGCCGCCGGATCGGCCTCGGGCTTGGGCTCGGCCTGGTCGGTGTCGAGTCCGGTGAAGGTCTCGTGCTTGAACTCGAAGTCGGCGCTCGGCGCGGACTGGCGCTCGGGCAGGTCGGCGGCGGTCTGGATCTGCAGCTTGGCGAGGGTGCCGATCACCTCCTGCTTGATCGCCTCGAGCATCGCCGAGAACATCTCGAAGGCCTCGCGCTTGTACTCCTGCTTGGGGTTCTTCTGCGCATAGCCGCGCAGATGGATGCCCTGGCGCAGATAGTCCATCGCGGCGAGGTGGTCCTTCCACTGCGCGTCGAGCGTCTGCAGCATCACCGCCTTCTCGAGCTGGCGCATGTTGTCGGCGCCGATGAGCTGCTCCTTCTCGCCGTTGCGCGTCTCCAGGGTCTGGGCGATGCGCGCGCGCAGCGTCTCCTCATGGAGCGAGTCGTCCTCCTCGAGCCAACGGCGCAGCGGCCAATCACCGCCGAAGTGCTCGGCCAGGGCCTCCTCGAGACCGGGCAGGTCCCACTGCTCCTCGAAGCTCTCCGGCGGGATGTAGCCGTTGATCACCTCGGTGAGGACGTCGGCGCGCATCGCGGCGACGGTCGCGCTGACGTCGTTGACGTCCATCAGCTCGCGACGCTGGCGATAGATCACCTTGCGCTGATCGTTGGCGACGTCGTCGTACTCGAGCAGCTGCTTGCGGATGTCGAAGTTGCGTCCCTCGACCTTGCGCTGGGCGTTCTCGATCGCGCGGGTCACCCAGGGGTGCTCGATCGCCTCGCCCTTCTGCATGCCGAGGCGCTTCATCAGCGCGCCGACCCGCTCGGAGGCGAAGATGCGCATCAGATTGTCTTCGAGCGAGAGATAGAAGCGGGTCGAGCCCGGATCGCCCTGACGCCCGGAGCGGCCGCGCAGCTGGTTGTCGATGCGCCGCGACTCGTGACGCTCGGTGCCGATCACGTGCAGACCGCCGGCCTCGCGCACCGCCGCATGGCGCTGCTCCCAGTCGGCGCGCAGCGCCTCGACGTCGGCATCGGGGCCGGCGGCCTCGAGTTCGGCCTCGAGGTTGCCGCCGAGGACGATGTCGGTCCCTCGACCGGCCATGTTGGTGGCGATGGTCACCGCGCCGGGGCGACCGGCCTGGGCGATGATGCCGGCCTCGCGCTCGTGCTGCTTGGCGTTGAGCACCTCGTGGCCGAGCCCCTCCTTGGTGAGCAGCCGGTCGACCAGCTCGGAGGTCTCGATCGAGGCGGTGCCGACCAGCACCGGCTGACCGCGCGCAACGCAGTCACGCACGTCCTCGATGATCGCCTGATACTTCTCGTCCTGGGTGAGATAGACCAGGTCGCCACGGTCGTCGCGGATCATCGGCTGGTTGGTGGGGATCACCACCACCTCGAGGCCATAGATCTGCTGGAACTCGTAGGCCTCGGTGTCGGCGGTGCCGGTCATGCCCGAGAGCTTGGGGTAGAGCCGGAACAGGTTCTGGAAGGTGATCGAGGCCATCGTCTGGTTTTCGGGCTGGATGTCCACGCCCTCCTTCGCCTCGACCGCCTGATGCAGCCCCTCCGACCAGCGCCGCCCCGGCATGGTACGGCCGGTGAACTCGTCGACGATGATCACCTGACCGTCACGCACGATATAGTCGACGTTCTTCTGGAACAGGGCGTGCGCACGCAGCGCCGCGTAGACATGGTGCATCAGCGCGATGTTGCCGGGGTCATAGAGGCTCGCGCCGGCCTCGAGCAGTCCGGCCTCGAGCAGCATCTGCTCGACGCGCTCGTGGCCCTCCTCGCTGAGATAGACCTGGCGCATCTTCTCGTCGACCGAGTAATCACCGGGACCGAAATCGGGCTGACCGTCCTCGTTGGTGGTCGGCTCCTGACGGGTCAGCCGCGGGATCAGCGCGTTGACCTGGTTGTAGAGCTCGGTGTTGCCGTCCGAGGGACCGGAGATGATCAGCGGCGTGCGCGCCTCGTCGATGAGGATCGAGTCGACCTCGTCGACGATGGCGTAGAAGGGATCGCGCTGCACCCGCTGCTCGGCCGAGAAGGCCATGTTGTCGCGCAGGTAGTCGAAGCCGTATTCGTTGTTGGTGCCGTAGGTGATGTCGGCGGCATAGGTCTCGCGCCGGGTGACCGGGCGCAGGTGACGGTAGCCGGCGTCCCCGCTGGGCACGTAGTCGGGATCGAAGCGGTAGGAGGCGGCGTCCGGCCCCATGCCGCCGGAGGAGTTGATGACGCCGACCGAGAGCCCGAGGAAGTGATAGAGACGTCCCATCCAGGCCGCGTCGCGACGCGCCAGATAGTCGTTGACGGTCACCACGTGCACGCCCTTGCCGGGCAGCGCATTGAGATAGGCGGCGAGGGTCGCGACCAGGGTCTTGCCCTCACCGGTGCGCATCTCGGCGATCTTGCCGTCGTTGAGCACCATGGCGCCGACCATCTGGACGTCGAAGTGACGCATGCCGAGCACCCGTCGTCCGGCCTCGCGCACCACCGCGAAGGCCTCGGGGAGCAGCGCCTCGAGGGCTTCGCCGCCGGCCAGCCGCTGGCGAAACTCGGGCGTCTTGGCCGCGAGCGCCTCGTCCGACAACCGCTCGAGTTCGGGTTCGAGTGCATTGATCTTCGCGACCGATTTCAGCAGCGACTTGACCAGGCGATCGTTGCGGCTGCCGAAGACCTTCTTGAGCAGTTGAGTGACCATCGAATTGACTGAAACCTGTCCTGGGAAAATCGGGAAATTGTACCGGATTTACTTGACCCTTGCGGGACCGCCGGGGGCGGAGCGAACGAGGCCCCCGCAGGGCGCACGGCATGACGAGGGACGCGTGACACGCCCCGGTGAAGCTGCAGACGACGCTCAGCCGCCCGACTGATCGGCACCGGCGTCGGCCAGGGTGCGCTTGGGCGTCTTGCCGAGATAGGCCATGGGGTCGACCGGCTCGCCGTCCTTGAGCACCTCGAAGTGCACGTGCGGACCGGTGGCGACGCCCGACGAGCCGACGGTGGCGATCTTCTGGCCCCGGCGCACCATCTGCCCGACCTCGACCAGGTTCTTGCTGTTATGGGCGTAGCGGGTGATCAGCCCGTCCATGTGACGGATATCGACCACCCAACCGTAGCCATTGCGCCGGCCGCTGAACTCGACCACGCCATCGGCAGCCGCAGCGATCGGGGTGCCGCGCGGACTGGCGAAGTCGACACCGCTGTGGAACAACCGCACCTTGCGTGTCGGATGGATGCGATAGCCGAAGTTGGAGGTGATATAACCGGAGGCGACCGGCCAGTTGGTCGGCAACGCCTGCGCCTTGAGCCCCTGCTCCATCACCACGCCCTCGATCACCCCGAGCTTGCGCTGGCGATCATCGATGAGGCTGGCGACGCTGCCGAGTTCGCTGACCAGCTCCTTGATGGTGTAGTCGCGCACCGGTCCCTCGGCGGGTCCACCCTGCGGCGGCGGTCGATCGAAGTCGAACTCCTCGGCGTCGAGCCCTGACATCTGCACCAGCCGCGCGCCGAGCGCATTGAGTCGCAGCAGTTCGGCCTGCATCTCACCGAGACGGGCGGCGAGCGCGTTGATTTCATCGGTGGAGGGGTTGGCGGGGATCGAGAGGGTGGATGCGGAGGCGGGCGGTGGAGCAGGCGGCTCGATGCGGGTGAGGGACTGACCGGTCAGGAATCCGATCCCGCCGCCACCGAGGGCGCAGGCCCCGAGGGCCAGCAGGATCACCTGGCCGCGCAGGGCCTTGCTTCGATCGAGATGATGCATCGCTTCTCTCTACGGTTGGGCTCACGCCAGAGGGCGCGAGTTTATACTATGGCGACGTGATTTGATCATGGCTTTGCCGAGACGGCCCCATTGGCGATCGACCGGAAACGCCCGATGATTGAATACCTACGCCTCATGGATATCATCGGGCACCAGTGCACGCCTCATCCTCGACACAGCGACAGCCCGCAGTGATGCCCGACCGGCCCAAGACGATCCACGACCTGCTCTGGAACAACCCCATGGTGCGCGACCGGCTCGCCCGGCGACAGCGTGAGCTCGAGCTGCTCGAGGCCGCTCGTCAACGCGTCCCCGGGGGGTTGCAGCGTCACTGCATCGACGCCCACCTCGAGGACACCACCCTGGTGCTGGTACTCGACTCGCCGGCGTGGGCCACCCGCGCGCGCTTTCTCGCCCGCGATCTCGGCGCCGCGCTGGCCGCGCGCGACCTCACCGCGGTGCGCATCCAGACCCGGCCGCCGCAACCTCAGCGCCAGCACGCTCCCAAGGCCCAGGTCGGTACTCCGCGTCGACTCTCAGCGGCAACCGTCGAACACCTGCGCACCGCCGCCGAACACCTCGACGACCCCGAGCTCGCCGCCACGCTCAGACGGCTCGCCGAGCATCATGCCGAGGACGACACCTCGAGCGACTGAGCGCAGGGGCACGGGCGCACGCAAACGACCGATCGATGCCTCGGCATCGATCGGTCGTTGCTGCAGTGGATTGGCTTGGGCGGGGCACGGTCATCATCGTCGCCCCGCCCCGACCCGGCGACTCAGATCGCGGCCACCGGCTGACCATAACCGATGGGAGCGCACTCACCGTCCTCGAAGCTGACCTCCTCCCAGGCGGCGGTGTCGGCAACCAGGGCGCGGACCAGCATGTTGTTGAGTGCGTGTCCGGACTTGTGACCGCAGAAGGCGCCGACCAGCGAGTGGCCGAGCAGGTACAGGTCACCGATGGCGTCGAGCATCTTGTGACGCACGAACTCGTCGTCGTAGCGCAGGCCTTCCTCGTTGAGCACCCGGTACTCGTCGACCACCACGGCGTTGTCGAGACTGCCGCCGAGGGCGAGATTCTGCTGACGCAGCGCCTCGATCTCCTTGAGGAAACCGAAGGTCCGGGCGCGGCTGACCTCGCGCACGAAGGAGTGGGTCGAGAGGTCGATACTGGCGCGATTGACCCGGGCGTGGAAGGCCGGATGATCGAAATCGATGGAGAAATCGACCCGGAAGCCGTGATAAGGCGTGAAGCGGGCGAACTTGTCACCGTCACGCACCTCGACCGGGCGCTTGATGCGGATGAAGCGCTTGGCCCTGGGCTGCTCCTCGACACCGGCCGACTGGATGAGGAAGACGAAGGGCGCAGCGCTGCCGTCCATGATCGGTACCTCGGCGGCACCGAGGTCGACATAGGCGTTGTCGATGCCGAAGCCGGCGAAGGCGGCGAGCAGATGCTCGACGGTGGAGACCCGCACGTCGCCGCGCACCAGGGTGGTGGAGAGCCGGGTGTCGCCGACATTGAAGGGCGTGGCCTGGATCTCGACCGGGGTGTCGAGATCCACCCGCCGGAACACGATACCGGTATCCGGGGCGGCCGGACGCAGGGTGAGCGCGACCTTCTCACCGGTGTGGAGTCCCACGCCGGTGGTCTGGATCACGGTCTTCAAGGTGCGTTGCTTGATCATCGCCCGGGTTACCCCTCGCTATCCACGGCGGCCGACGGCGATCCCTGCCGGTTGCCGTTCGAGTACCGCGCGGGACCGGTTCAACCGATCCCGCGCCGTTTGTCCTGTGCTCGATTCATGTGCACGCGCGTCATCACGACGGGTGCGGTTTCGGATAGCTTAGGGTTTTCCCGAAGATTTATCAAGTTTCGCACGCGACAAGACACGACCCCCCTGTTTTAAAACGCCTTTCAGATACAGGGAAACCCCTGATCAGTCGGCCTGACGACGCAGGAACGCGGGGATGTCGAGATAGTCCAGGTCGCTCTCCCCGACCGACTCCGAGGCCGCCTGGGCACCCGCCTTGCGCGCAACCGCCGGACGGCGATCGAGCTCGCGATAGTCGGGCGCACCCTCACCGCCGTCACCGCTGACCAGACGCATCGCCGGCTCCTGCAGCCCGGGGCGGCGGGCCTTGGCGCGATTGCCGCCGAGTCCGGTAGCGACCACGGTCACCCGCAGCTCGTCCTCGAGCTCGGGGTCGACCACGGTCCCGACCACCACGGTGGCGTCATCGTCGGCGAACTCGCGCACCGTGCTGCCGACCTCGTCGAACTCGCCGATGGTGAGGCTCATCCCGGCGGTGATGTTGACCAGGATGCCGCGAGCGCCGGCGAGATCGATGTCCTCCAGCAGCGGGCTGCGGATCGCCGCCTCGGCCGCCTCGCGGGCGCGGTTCTCGCCCTGGGCCGCGCCGGTGCCCATCATCGCCACGCCCATCTCCGACATCACCGTCTTGACGTCGGCGAAGTCGACGTTGATCAGCCCCGGACGGGTGATCAGCTCGGCGATGCCCTGGGTGGCGTTGAACAGCACGTCGTTGGCTGCACGGAAGGCATCGAGCAGGCTCATCTCCTTACCGAGCACCGCCAGCAGCTTCTCGTTGGGGATGGTGATCAGCGAATCGACATTGGTCGCCAGCTCGGCGATGCCCGCCTCGGCCACGCGACTGCGCTTGCCGCCCTCGAAGGGGAAGGGCTTGGTGACCACGGCGACGGTGAGGATGCCCAGCTCCTTGGCCACCTGGGCGACCACCGGCGCGGCGCCGGTACCGGTACCGCCGCCCATGCCGGCGGTGATGAAGACCATGTCGGCGCCCTCGAGCGCGTCCTGGATGCGATCACGGTCCTCCATCGCGGCGTTGCGCCCGACCTCGGGGTCGGCGCCCGCACCCAGCCCCTTGGTGATGCCCGCGCCGAGCTGCAGGATGGTCTTGACGTTGGAATTCTTCAGCGCCTGGGCGTCGGTGTTGGCGCAGATGAAGTCGACCCCCTCGATGGTCGAGGCGACCATGTGGTTGACCGCGTTGCCGCCGCCACCGCCGACGCCGATGACCTTGATGACCGCGTTCTGGCTATGGGTGTCCATCAGTTCGAACATGTGAAATCTCCTCTCTTGTTGCAGTGCGCAAAAACCTGAAACCTCGTCGGTGCCGCGCTCCAGGCGGCACCGCCCCCCGACATCCCCGGCGTCCTCCGGACACCGGGCCCTGAGACCGCAGGCCGCGGTCCATCCCGACTACGGTGCCGCTCGCGACACCGCCCTGCCGACACCACCGCCCCGGAGCGACCGAAGCGGCGGCATCGTCCCTCTAGAACGTGCCCTGGAACCAGCCGCGCATGCGCGACCACATCCCCTGCAACCCCGGCCCCTCGGCCATCTCGGGGGCACGGGCGAAGCGGTGCTGGCGCGCATACATCAGCAGCCCCACCCCGGTCGCATAGGCCGGGTTGTCGACCACCTCGGGCATGCCGACGACGTGCTGCGGCACACCGAGACGCACCGGCATGTCGAACACCGACTCGGCCAGCTCGACCAGGCCCTCCATCTTGGCCCCGCCGCCGGTGAGCACCACGCCGCCGGCGACCACCTCTTCCAGCCCGCTGCGCCGCAGCTCGTTCTTCAGCAGGGTCAGCAGCTCCTCGTAACGCGGCTCGGCGACCTCGGCGAGCATCTGCCGCGAGAGCCGGCGCGGCGGCCGATCGCCGATGCTCGGCACCTCGATCGCCTCGCTGTCGGTGGCGAGCTGGGCAAGCGCGCAGGCATGCTCGACCTTGATCTGCTCGGCGTACTGGGTGGGCGTGCGCAGCGCCACGGCGATGTCGTTGGTGACCTGGTCGCCGGCGATCGGGATCACCGAGGTGTGACGGATGGCGCCATTGGTGAACACCGCCATATCGGTCGTGCCGGCACCGATGTCGACCAGACAGACGCCGAGCTCCTTCTCGTCCTCGCCGAGCACCGAGTAGCTCGAGCTCAGCTGCGAGAGCACCAGATCGTCGACATCGAGTCCGCAGCGGCGGATGCATCGGGTGAGATTCTGCGCCGCGCTCGCCGCGCCGGTGACGATATGCACCTTGGCCTCGAGCCGCACCCCGCACATGCCGATCGGCTCGCGCACCCCGCCCTGCTCGTCGATGATGAACTCCTGCGGCAGGATGTGCAGGGTCTTCTGATCGGCCGGGATCGCCACCGCGCGCGCCGAGTCGATCACCTGATCGACATCGGCCTGGGTGACCTCGCCCTCGTTGACCTTGGCGACACCGTCGGAGTTGAAGCTGCGCACATGGCTGCCGGCGATCCCGGCGTGCACCGAGTGGATCTCGCAGCCGGCCATCAGCTCGGCCTCCTCCACCGCACGCTGGATCGACTGCACCGTCGACTCGATATCGACCACCACCCCGCGCTTGAGTCCGCGCGAGGGATGGGCGCCGATACCGATGATCTCGATCTGGTCATCATCCTTGAGCTCGCCGATCAGGGCGGCGACCTTGGAGGTCCCGATGTCCAGGCCCACCAAAAGATTCTTGTCGTTACGTCGCGACATCCGGTTCTATCCTCGATTGTCGGGCCACTCCGGGCGACCCGAGTTCGCGCGGACCTGCGCCTGTCTCTCGTCCGCCCAGCGCACGGCGAACCCGTTGCTGTAGCGCAGATCCACGACCAACAGTTGTCCAACCGCCTCGAGCTGCGGGGCGTTGGCGATGAAACGGGCGAGCCGCTCCTCGACCTGCTCGGAACCGAGCCGCAGCTCGGTGCCCATGACCAGCTCGACGCGCCAGTCGCCGCGCGGATCGACCGCCAGGGTCTGGATCAGATGACCGACCAGCATCAGCCGGTCGCGCCAATCCTGATAGCGACTCGCCAGCTCGGCGGCACGCGCCTCCTCACCCACGAGCACCGGCAACCCCGCCGGCAGGGTCGCGGCGCGCGGCCGGAACACCACCCCCTCGGCGGTCACCAGACCGTCGTCGTTCCAGCGCGCGATCGGTCGATGCTCCTCGACCAGCACCAGCAACCGATCGGGCCACACCCGACGCAGACTGGCATGACCGACCCAGGCCAGCGACTCGGCCGCGCGCTTGAGCTCGACCAGGTTGGCGGTCAGGATGCCGCCGTCGAGCCGCTCGGTCAGGGTCTGGCTGAGCAGCGCCGAGGAGTGATGGTGCAGCTCGCCCTCGACCTCGACCACCCGCACCGGCAGCAGAAAGGGCTCCCAGCGCAGGAACAGCCAGCCGCCGACCGGCATCGCCAGCAGCAACAACACCCCGAGCAGCGTGCGCCAGCGCGAGCGCCCCAGCCGCTGCGACAGCGGACGCTTCCTGGTAGCCCCGCGACGGCGTCGTTCAGCCACGGTCGAAACTCGTCTCCAGGATGCGCCACACCAGCCGATCGAAGTCCATCCCCGCCGCCCGCGCCGCCATCGGCACCAGGCTGTGATCGGTCATCCCCGGCACCGTATTGATCTCCAGCAGGAAGGGGTCTCCTGCGGCGTCGAGCATCAGGTCGACCCGCCCCCAACCGCTCGCCCCGGCCTGTTCGAAGGCGTCGAGCGCGAGCGACTGCAGCGCGTGCTCGCGCGCCGGCTCCAGTCCGCAGGGGCAGAAATAGCGGGTGGTGTCGGCGCTGTACTTGGCCTCGTAGTCGTAGAAGACGTTGGGCGTCTCCAGCCGGATCAGCGGCAGCGCCTCCTCGCCGAGGATGGCACAGGTGTACTCCGCCCCGGCGATCCAGCGCTCGGCGAGCACCAGGGCGTCGAAGGCACTCGCCGCACGCCAGGCGGCGGCGAGCCCGGCGACGTCCTCGACCTTGGCCATGCCGATGCTCGAGCCCTCGTGCACCGGCTTGACCATCAACGGGAAACCGAGCGCCGCAGCCGCCGGCAGGTCGTCCTCGTCGCGCAGCAGCACGGCGTCTGCGGTGGGCAGACCGCCCCCCGACCACAGCAGCTTGCAGCGATGCTTGTCCATGCCCAGCGCCGAACCGAGCACCCCGGAGCCGGTGTAGGGCATGCCGATGCGCTCGAGCGCGCCCTGGATCTGGCCGTCCTCGCCGCCACGTCCGTGGAGCACCACGAAGGCGCGCGCGAAGCCCCCGACCCGCAAGCGCTCGAGCACGTCGGCGCCGGGGTCGAGCGGCTCGGCGTCGACGCCCTGACGGCGCAGCGCCTCGAGCACCGCACGCCCGCTCCTCAGCGAGATCTCGCGCTCGGCCGCCTCGCCACCGAGCAACACCGCGACCCGGCCGAACTCGGCCGCGTCCTGAACCCGATGCCTGGTCATGACTCCCCCCCGACGACCCGCCGCACCTCGGGCATCAGCCGGACCCCGCTGGCGCGTTCGACCGTGGTCTGCACCAGCGCGATCAGCTCGGCGATGTCCCGGGCGGTGGCATCGCCCGTGTTGATGATGAAGTTGGCGTGACGCTCCGAGACCTGGGCCCCGCCGAGTCGTCGCCCCTTGAGCCCGTTGGCCTCGATCAGTCGCGCGGCATGGTCCCCCGGCGGATTGCGGAACACCGAGCCGCAGCTCGGCTGACCGATCGGCTGGGTGGCGGCGCGACGATCGAGCAGGGCGCGAATCCGCGCCATCGCCGCGGCGCCGTCGCCGGGTTCGAGCGCCAGATCGGCGCCGACGAACCACTCGCCCGCCGGCCCGCGCACCTCGCGATAGCCCGGGGTGAAGTCGCTCGCCGGGCGCTCGCGGACCCGCCCCCGGCGATCGATGGTGCGCACGCGCGCCACCCACGGCCAGGTCTCGCCGCCCCAGGCCCCGGCGTTCATCGCCAGGGCGCCGCCGAGGGTGCCGGGGATACCGGCGAGGAACTCGATCCCGACCAGGTCGGCGCGCGCGGCGACGCGGGCGAGCTTGGCGCAGGCCACCCCGGCGCCGACCCGCAGGCCGTGCTCGCCGTGACGCTCGAACCCGTCGAGACAGCCCAGGGTGTGGATCACGGTGCCGGGGAACCCGGCATCGTCGATCAACACATTGCTCCCCAGCCCCAGCCACAGCAGCGGCTCGTCGGGGTCGAGCGCGGCGAGGAAGACGGCGAGGTCGTCGAGATCGGCGGGACGGTAGAGCCTTCGCGCCGGACCGCCGACCCGCCAGCTGGTGTAGCGGGCCAGCGGCTCGTGTTCGAGCAGGGTGCCGCGCCAGGGTGTCGTCGTCTCGCTCATCGGCCCTGCTCCAGCAGCTGCGGCAGTCGCGCGGCCAGCCGACCGATGTCGCCGGCCCCGGCCACCAGCACGATATCGCCGTCCTCGAGCAGGTTGGGCAGCAGCTCGGGCACGGCCTCGGGGCCCTCGACGAACACCGGATCGCACTCGCCCCGGGTACGGATGGCGCGGCTCAGTGCACGCCCGTCGGCACCGGGGATCGGCTGCTCGCCGGCCGGATAGACCTCGCAGAGCACCAGGGCATCGACCCCCGAGAGCACCGCAACGAAATCATCGAACTGCTCCTGGGTCCGTGAATAGCGATGCGGCTGGAACACCAGCACCAGCCGCCGCCCCGGCCAGCCCGCACGCGCCGCCTCCAGGGTCGCGGCGAGTTCGCGCGGGTGATGGCCATAGTCGTCGACCACCAGCAGGTCGCGCCCCCAGGCGTCGCGCAGCTCGTGGGAGACGAAGCGCCGCCCCACCCCCTCGAAGCGCGACAGCGCGCGCGCGATCGCCGGCTCCTCGACGCCGAGCTCGAGCGCCACGGTGATCGCCGCCAGGGCGTTGAGCACATTGTGTCTGCCCGGCAGGTTGAGGGTCAGCTCGAGCGGTCCGTCGAGCGCGTCGCTCTCGACGCGGAAACTGGTGCGCATGCCGCACTGGCGCAGCGCGCTGGCGCGCACATCGGCCTCGGGGTGGGTGCCATAGGTCCGCACCGGCCGGGGGATGGTCGAGACCAGCTCGCGTACCACCGGGTCGTCGATACAGAGCACCGCCAACCCGTAGAAGGGCAGGTGATGGAGGAACTCGACGAAGGTG
This sequence comes from Marichromatium sp. AB32, assembly GCF_003718675.1. Taxonomy (NCBI): domain Bacteria; kingdom Pseudomonadati; phylum Pseudomonadota; class Gammaproteobacteria; order Chromatiales; family Chromatiaceae; genus Marichromatium; species Marichromatium sp. AB32. Next base: position 27,950 of record NZ_RHFJ01000003.1, on the reverse strand, counting down.
CTGCGCAGCCGCGAGAAGTCGTTACCGTAGGTGTGCATGTGATCGGCGTCGATATTGGTGACGATCGACACCATCGGCTGCAGATACAGGAAGGATGCGTCACTCTCGTCGGCCTCGGCCACCAGATACTTGGTGGTGCCGAGCTTGGCGTTGGCCCCGGCGCTGTTGAGCCGCCCGCCGATGACGAAGGTCGGGTCGAGCCCGCCCTCGGCGAGGATGCTCGCCACCAGACTGGTGGTGGTGGTCTTGCCGTGGGTCCCGGCCACCGCCACGCCGTAGTAGAAGCGCATCAGCTCGGCGAGCATCTCGGCACGGCGCACGATCGGGATGCGCGCGGCACGGGCGGCGCGGATCTCGGGGTTGTCCTCATCGATCGCCGTCGAGACCACCACCGCGTCGACATCGACGACCTGCTCGGCGCGATGGCCGACATGGATCTCGACGCCGAGCCCGGCGAGCCGGCGGGTGACCTCGCTCTCGCGCAGGTCCGAGCCGCTGACCTCGTAGCCGAGGTTGGCCATCAGCTCGGCAATCCCGCTCATCCCCGCCCCACCGATACCGATGAAGTGCAGACGCCGGACCCGCCCCATGTTAGCGGCGGTATGTTGCAGATGTGCGTTCATCGACCGATCTCCTCGAGACACCGGGCGGCGATCCGCGCCGCCGCCTCCGGTCGGGCGCGCCCGCGCGCGACCTCGGCCATCGCCAGCAGCGCGGCGCGATCACCGAGCAGCTCGGCGAGCAGCTCGCCGAGGCGTTCGGCGGTGAGCTCGGTCTGCGGCAGCAGACGCGCCGCGCCGGCCTCGACCAGATAACCGGCATTGGCCCGCTGGTGGTCGTCGACGGCGTGCGGATAGGGCACCAGCACCGCGCCCACGCCGGCGGCGGCGAGCTCCGAGACGGTCAGCGCGCCGGCGCGACAGACCACCAGGTCGGCCCAGGCATAGGCCGCGGCCATGTCGTCGATGAAGGGCACCACCTCGGCCTCGACACCGGCCTCGCGATAGGCCGCGCGCGCCTCCTCCAGGGTGCGCGCGCCGGCCTGATGGCGGACCAGCGGACGCGTCTCGGGGGCGAGCCGGGCGAGCGCCGGGGCCAGCGTGCGATTGAGCGCGAGCGCCCCGAGCGAACCGCCAAGCACCAGCAGCCGCGCCGCGCCGTCACGCTCGCGCCAGCGCGCGGCCGGGGTCGGCAGCGCGGCGATCTCGGCGCGCACCGGATTGCCACTGACCTCGGCGCGACCGGGGGCGAAGCTCCCCGGGAAGCCCTCAAAGACCCGGCGCGCGATCCGCGACAACCACTGGTTGGTCAGCCCCGGCACCCGGTTCTGCTCCTGTACCACCAACGGGATGCCGAGCACGCGCGCCATCACCCCGCCGGGACCCGAGACGAAGCCGCCCATGCCGAGCACCAGCGCCGGGCGCCGCCGGCGCAGGATGCGCGCGGCCTGCCACGAGGCGCGCGCCAGCCGCCAGGGGGCGAGCACGCGGGAGCGCCAGCCCTTGCCACGCACCCCCTCGATGCCGAGCCACTCGATCTCAAAGCCGTGCTCGGGCACCAGCCGCGACTCCATGCCGCGCCGGGTACCGATCCAGAACACCCGCGCGCCCTCGGCGCGCAGCCGCTCGGCCACCGCCAGCGCGGGAAACACGTGCCCACCGGTACCGCCGGCCATGACGCCTATGCACGGACCCATTTCAACCCCCGTCTTGGTCCCGCCTCGGACTGCGTCTGACGCACCGTGGCATCGATGCGCAGCAGCAGCCCCACCGCCATACAGGCGACGATCAGGCTGTTGCTGCCGTAACTGAGAAACGGCAGGGTCAGCCCCTTGGTCGGGAGCAGCCCCACATTGACCCCGATGTTGACGAATGCCTGCATCCCGATCCACAACCCGATGCCCTGCGCGGCATGAGCGGCAAAGGCCTTGCCCAGCGCCTGGGCGCGGGCGCCGATGGCGAAGGCGCGCCAGGTGACGAAGGCAAAGGCGGCCACCAGCAGCAGGGTGCCGAGCAGACCGAACTCCTCGCCGATCACCGAGGCGAGGAAGTCGGTGTGCGCCTCGGGCAGGAAGAACTGCTTCTGGATGCCGTTGCCGAGGCCGACCCCCAGCCACTCGCCGCGACCGAAGGCGATCAACGCCTGGCTGAGCTGGTAGCCGCTGTTGAAGGGGTCATCGAAAGGATCGAGGAAGGAGGTGACGCGCTGCATCCGATAGGGGGAGACGAGCACCAGGGTGATCAGCCCGGCACCGACCACCGCGATCAGCAGCACGAAGGGCAGCACGCTCACCCCGCCGAGGAAGAGCATCCCCATCACCGTGGCGAGCATCACCGCGGTGGTGCCGAAGTCGGGCTGCATCAGGATCATCGCACCGGCCACCCCGACCAGGATCATCGGATGGATGAAGCCCGAGATCCGGTTGGCCACGGCATCGGCGTGACGCACCAGATAGCCGGCGACATAGACCACCGCGAACAGTTTCATGAACTCGGAGGGCTGGAGATTGAAGGGACCGAGCGGGATCCAGCGCGTCGCACCATTGACCGAGTAGCCGATCCCCGGCAACAGGACCAACATCAGCGAGGCCATGCCGAACAGGAACAGCCAGACCCCGTAGCGCTCCCACCACAGCAGCGGCAGGCGATAGGCGGCGACCCCGCCGATCAGCCCGAGCACGAGCGCGATGGTGTGACGGATCACGTAATAGAAGGGCGTGCCGCAGCAGCTCTCGGCGATCGACATCGACGCCGAGGCGACCATCACCAGACCGAAGCCGAGCAGCGCGAGCACGCAGATCAGCAACGCGTGGTCGAATGCGGGCAGCCGCTCGCGGCGACGACGCGGGTTGCGCACTGGACGGGCGGCGACGCTCATTGCGACAACCCCCGCACCGCCGCGGCGAAGACCCGGCCACGATGGGCATAGCCCTCGAACATGTCGAAGCTCGCACAGGCCGGCGAGAGCAGCACCCGATCCCCCGGCTGCGCCAGCTCGGCGGCCAGTCGCACCGCCTCGGCCATGTCGGCGGCATGGCACACCGGTACCACGCCGGCGAGCACCGTCTCGATCAGCGGCGCGTCGCGCCCGAGCAGCACCGCCGCGCGCGCGGCGCGCGCCACCGCCGGGCGCAGCGGCGTGAAGTCCGCACCCTTGCCGTCGCCGCCGGCAATCAGCACCACCCGAGCGGGGTCACCCGCGCCGACCAGCCCGTCGAGCGCGGCCACGGTGGCGCCCGGGTTGGTGCCCTTGGAATCGTCGTACCAGCGCACCCCGTCACGCTCGCGCACCAGTTCGCAGCGGTGCGCCAGCCCGGGGAAGTTGGTCAGCGCCTTGCAGCAGGCCTCGCGCGGCAGCCCGCAGGCCTCGGCGAGCGCCAGCGCGGCGAGCGCGTTGGCGAGGTTGTGGCGTCCGGCCAGGGCGAGGCGCGCGCACTCGAGCAGTGGCGTGTCGCCGCGACAGATCCAGTCCTCGCCGCGATGACGGCGTACCCCGTAGTCGTCCGCACCGGGCTCGCCGAGGGTGAAGCCGATCAGCGCGCGCGCCGGCTCGGCGGCGACCATCGCCATCACCTCGGGGTCGTCGCGGTTGACCACCGCCACCCGCGCGCCGCGGTAGATCCGCGCCTTGGCCGCGGCATAGCCGGCGAGATCCGGGTAGCGGTCCATGTGATCGGGCGAGAGGTTGAGCACCACCGCGACCTCGGCGCCAAGGCTGTGGGTGGTCTCGAGCTGGAAGCTCGAGAGTTCGAGCACATAGAGCTCGGCGCGCGCATCGAGCAGCTCCAGCGCCGGCTCGCCGAGGTTGCCGCCAGCCGCCGCGCGCCGCCCGGCCAGCCGCGCCATCAGCCCGACCAGCGAGGTCACCGTGCTCTTGCCGTTGGAGCCGGTGATGGCGCAGATCGGCGCGCGCGCGGCGCGGGCGAACAGTTCGATGTCGCCGACCACCTCGACCCCGCGGGCGATCGCCGCGGCGATCAGCGGCTCGGCGAGCGCCACCCCGGGGCTGACCACCAGCTGCTCGGCGGCCTCGAACACCTCGCGCTCGAAACCGCCGACGAACACCGCCAGCTCCGGCAGCGACTCGCGCAGCGCATCGAGCCCGGGGGGCTGGGCGCGCGAGTCGGTCACCGCCGTCGGCACGCCCTGGGCATGCAGGTAGCGCGCGCAGGACAGCCCGGTCTTGCCGAGGCCGACGACCAGGGTCTTGGGGGCTGGGGGCTGGGTGAGTCGCTCAGTCATGTCAACGGATCTTCAGGCTCGCCAGTCCGATCAGCACCAGCACCACGGTGACGATCCAGAAGCGCACGATCACCCGCGGCTCGGGCCAGCCCTGCAGCTCGAAGTGATGGTGCAGCGGCGCCATGCGGAAGATGCGCTTGCCGGTGAGCTTGAACGACATCACCTGGAGCATCACCGAGATGGTCTCGACCACGAACACCCCGCCCATCACGAACAGCACCAGCTCCTGACGCACCGCCACCGCCACGGTGCCGAGCGCGGCGCCGAGCGCGAGCGCGCCGACATCCCCCATGAACACCTGGGCCGGATAGGCGTTGAACCAGAGGAAACCGAGCCCGGCGCCGACCAGCGCGGCGCAGAAGATCACCAGCTCGCCGACGTCGGCGACATAGGGGATCAGCAGATAGTCGGCGATCTCGGCATGACCACTGGCGTAGACGAAGAGACCCAGCGCCCCGGCCACCAGCACCGTCGGCATGATCGCCAGCCCGTCGAGCCCGTCGGTGAGGTTGACCGCGTTGCTCGAGCCGACGATGACGAAATAGGTCAGCAGGATGAACCAGGGACCGAGCTGGATCGAGACGTTCTTGAGATAGGGGATCAGCAACGCAGTCTCGGCCGGGGTGGCGGCGCTGACATAGAGGGCGACGGCGGCGATGAAGCCGAACACCGTCTGCCACAGATACTTCCAGCGCGCCGGCAGCCCGCGCGGGTCGCGCTGCACCAGCTTCTTGTAGTCGTCGACCAGGCCGATGGCGCCGAAGGCCAGGGTGGTGAGCAGCACGATCCAGACGTAGTGGTTGCCGAGATCGGCCCACAGCAGGGTGCTGATGGCCACCGCCACCAGGATCAGCGCGCCGCCCATAGTCGGGGTGCCGGACTTCGACAGATGGCTCTGCGGGCCGTCGTCGCGCACCGTCTGGCCGATCTTGTAGGCGCGCAGCCGACGGATCATCGGCCGCCCCACCAGCAAGGCGATCGCCAGCGCGGTCAACACCCCGAGGATGGCGCGCAGGGTGAGATAGCGGAATACGCTGAACCCGCTATCGAGCCCGGCGAGCCAGTCAGTCAGATACAGCAGCAAACTCGTCTCCTCCAGCGGCGCAGAGCGCCTCTACGATGCATTCCATTCGCGCGGTGCGCGAACCCTTGATCAAGACCCGGTCATCCTCCCCCAACTCGGCGCGCAACGCGGCGATCAGCGCCGCCTGATCGGCGAAGTGCTCGCCCCCGGCGCCGAAGCCGTCGACCGCCGCGGCGCTCAGCGGGCCCACCGCGGCGAGGCGCTCGATGCCGGCGGCGCGCGCCTGCTCGCCGATCTCGCGGTGCAGCGACTCGGCCTCGGGACCGAGCTCGCCGAGATCCCCGAGCACCAGCCAGCGCCGTCCGGCAAAGGCCCTCAGCACCGCGATCGCCGCGGCGATCGAGTCGGGGTTGGCGTTGTAGGTGTCGTCGATCAGATGCAACCGCCCCGCCCCGCACAGCCGTGGGCAGAGTCGGCCGGGGACCGGGCGCAGCGCGGCCAGCCCGTCGCGGATCGCCTCGCCCTCGACCCCGAGGGCGAGCGCCACGGCGATCGCCGCCAGGGCATTGCGCACGTTGTGCTCGCCGGCGAGCGGCAGCGCGAGTGCATGCCTCTCGCCACCGTAGTGCGCGACGAAGCGGGTGCGGAACCCCCGCGCGTCCCATTCGGCGGTGATCTCGGGACGCTCGGCGCGAAGCGCCGGGCGCACCGTCGCCGCGGTACGCGGTCCGTCGTCGATGGCGAAGGTCGAGACCCGCTGGGCAAACGCCAGCTCACGCCACAACCCGGTGTAGGGCGAGTCCTCGGGCACCACCAGGATGCCGTGCGGGAGCAGCCCGCGGGCGATCTCGCCCTTGGCGCGGGCGACCCCCTCGAGCGAGCCGAAACCCTCGAGATGGGCGCGACCGGCATTGGTGATCAGCGCCACGTCGGGGCGAGCGAGATCGGTCATGTAACCGATCTCGCCGGGGTGATTGGCGCCCATCTCGAGCACCAGGAAATCCTCGTCGCGCGCCCCGAGCAGGGTCAGCGGCATGCCGATGTCGTTGTTGAGGTTGCCGCGGGTGGCGTGCACCCGCCCGGCCTGGCCGAGGATCGCCGCGACCATCTCCTTGGCGGTGGTCTTGCCGTTGCTGCCGGTGATCGCCACCACCCGGGCGCGCAACCGCGCCCGCCAGGCATGCGCCAGCCGGCCCAGCCCGAGGCGGGTGTCGTCGACCACCCACTGCGGCAGATCGACCGCCACCGGATGATCGACCAGCGCCGCCACCGCGCCGGCGCGACGCGCCGCCTCGACGTGTTCATGACCGTCGAAGCGCGGCCCGCGCAGGGCCACGAACAGCTGGCCGCTGCAGTCGACCCGGCTATCGGTCCCAACCCCGTCGAAACGGCAGTCAGCGCCCTGGAGTCGGCCCCCGGCCTTGGCCACGGCCTCGCCTAGCGTCCACATCAGTGATGTCCCTCCCGCCACTCGCGCAACGCCTCGACGGCCTGTGCGCGATCGCTGAATCGTCTCTTCAAGTCACCCATGTCCTGATAGGTCTCGTGTCCCTTGCCCGCGACCAGCACCGCGTCGCCGCGACCGGCGAGCGCGATCGCCAGCCGGATCGCCAACCCTCGCTGGTGCTCGACGCGCACCCGCTCGCGCTCGCCAACGCCCTCGAGGATGTCGGCGACGATGGCCTCGGGCGACTCGGTGCGCGGATTGTCGTCGGTGAGGATCAGGCCGTCGCTGAGACTCTCGGCGATCGACCCCATCAGCGGGCGCTTGCCGCGATCGCGATCGCCGCCGCAACCGAACACCGTGATCAGCCGACCACTGATGTGTTCGCGGACGTTGACCAACGCCTTCTCGAGCGCGTCCGGGGTATGGGCGTAGTCGACCACCACCAGCGGCGCATCTCCGCCGCCGAAGCACTCCATCCGCCCCGGCACCCCGCGGATGCGCGCCAGCTCGCGCACCGCGCGCTCCAGCGGCAGCCCGCGCGAGCACATCACCGCCAGCACCGCAAGGAGGTTGGCGGCGTTGAAGCGACCGATCAGCCTAACCTCGAGCTCGGCGCGCTCGGTGCGTCGGGTGGTGCGCGACTCGACATGCAGATAGAGGCTGTGCGGACGCGGCTCGATGGCCAGGGCGCGCAGCCGCAGCGCACAGCGCGACGGGGTCGGACCCTCGGGGTCGGTGCCGTAACCGGCGACCTGGACCTGCGGGGCCAGGGTCTCGAGCAGACGTGCGCTGAACGGATCGTCGAGATTGAGCACCGCCCACTGCAGCCCCGGGCTGAGGAAGAGCCGGCGCTTGGCCTCGCCATAGGCGGTCATGTCGCCGTGATAGTCGAGATGGTCGCGACTGAGGTTGGTGAAGACGGCATGGCTGAAACGCGCGGCGCTGGTGCGCCCCTGAGCGAGCGCGTGCGAGGAGACCTCCATCGCCACCGCACGCGCGCCCTGGGCGCGCAGCGACTCGAGCAGCGCCTGCAGCGAGATCGCATCCGGGGTGGTGTGGGTCGGCGAGCGCAGCGCCCCCGGGAAGCCGTTGCCGAGGGTGCCGATCACCGCACAGTCGAGCTCCGGAGCGAGCGCCTGGGCGAGGAAGTGGCTGACGCTGGTCTTGCCGTTGGTGCCGGTGACGCCGAACAGTTCGAGACGCTCGCTGGGCGCACCGTAGAAACGCGCGGCCAGCGCGCTGGCGCGCGCCGCGAGCCCCTCGACCGGGATCACCGGCAAGCCGAGACAGGCGCCGAGATCGAGGATGGCATCGACCGGCCAGTCGGCCGAGACCTCGGCGAGGATCGCCGTCGCACCACGATGCTTGGCCTCCTGGGCGAAGGCCAGCCCGTGCAGGCTGCCACCCTGGCAGGCGAGGAAGAGCCCGCCCTGCGACAGCAACCGGCTGTCGAGGGCGATCGAGCACACCGGGCGATCGGCGGCATCACCGGCCTCGGCAAACCCGTCGATGAGATCACCCAGGCGCCAGGCGCAGGCCGTCGAGGAGAGCGCGATCACAGCCCCAGCCCTCCTCGTCCACTCAGCAACATCGATGGAGGCGGATTATCCGGCGGCACGTTGAACAGCCGCAGCGCACCCTCCATCACCTTCTGGAACACCGGGGCGGCGACGACCCCACCGTAGTAGGACTTGCCGCCCGGTTCATCGATCATCACCACCATCACCAGTCTTGGTCGGTCCACCGGGGCGAAACCGGCGAACACCGCCTGATAGCGCCGACCCGCATAGCCGTTGGGACCGGCCTTCTTCGCCGTCCCGGTCTTGCCCGCCACGCGATAGCCGGCGATCGCCGCGCGCCGGGCGGTCCCCTTCTCGGACACCACCTGTTCCATCATCGCGCGCACCATGCGCGCGGTCTCGGCACTGAGCACCCGGGTCCCCGGCACCGCCGCCCCGGGCTCGCGTCTGAGCAGGGTGACCGGGCGCTTGATGCCGTCGGCGGCGAGTGCGGCATAGGCCTGGGCCAGCTGCAGCGTGGTCACCGACAGGCCGTAGCCGAAGGCGAGCGTGGCGTGCTCGAAGACCCGCCAGTCGGAGTAGTGGCGCAGGTTGCCGGGGCTCTCGCCGGGGAAGCCGACCCCAGTGACACGACCGAAGCCGAGATGGTCGTAGAGGTTCCAGAGGTCGGCGTACTCCATCATCTGCGCGATCTTGACCACGCCGACGTTGCTCGACTTGGCGATCACCCCGGTGACATCGAGCAGACCGTAGTCGTGGACGTCGCGCACCAGGTTGCGCCCGACCCGGAAGTAGCCCGGCTCGGTGTCGATCTCGGTGGTGGGGGTGATCAGCCCGCGCTCGAGCGCCGCGGCCACCACCAGCGGCTTGACCGTGGAGCCGGGCTCGATCACATCGGTGACACAGCGGTTGCGGCGGCGCTCGCTGCCACCGTCGCGCAACGCATTGGGGTTGTAGCCGGGCTGGTTGACCATCGCCAGCACCTCACCGGTGTCGACGTCGAGCGCCACCAGGGTACCGCCGACGGCCTTGTGCTCGCGCACCGCCGCAAGCAACTCGCGATAGGCGAGGAACTGCAGCCGCCGATCGAGACTCAGCACCAGATCGGCGCCCTGACGCGGCGGGCGCAGCTGCTCGACCTCCTGGACGATGCGCTTGCGCCCGTCGCGGATCACCCGCCGCAGCCCCGGCTCGGACTGGAGCTGGGCGTCATAGGCGAACTCGATGCCCTCCTGGCCGCGGTCCTCGATGTCGGTGAAACCGATGACGTGCCCGAACACCTCGGCGCCCGGATAGAAACGCCGGTACTCGGTCTCGAAGTCGACACCGCCGAGACGCTCGCGTGCGATCAGCTCGCGCACCGCACGCGCCTCGTCGAAGTCGACCCGACGCTTGAGATAGATGAAACCGCGATCGGATTTGGCCAGCACCCGCTCACGCAATGCCTGCGGATCAAGGTCTAGCGACGCCGCCAGCTCGGGGAGCACGTCGAGCCGCTCGACGAGCTTGCGCGGATCGGCCCACACCGTCTCGACCGGGGTGCTGACGGCCAGCGGCTCGCCGTTGCGGTCGCTGATCATGCCGCGGCGCGCGGCGATCTCGGCCACTCGCAGATAGCGCCGCTCGCCCTCGGTCTGGAGGAAATCGGTCTCGACCACCTGACGATAGAAGACCCCGGCGCCGAGCAGCACGAAGGCCCCCACCAGTGCCATCAGCAACAGCCGACGGCGCAACCCGATGTCGGGACGACGGGGCTTGACGGGTTCGAGCGGGCGGCGGGGGCGACGGCTAGGGTTGGCCATGGCCGGTCTCCTCGAGCAACAGCACGTCGCCGGGGCGCGGCGAGAACATGCCGAGCTGCTCGCGCACGATCCGCTCGATCCGCGAATGGGTGGAGAGCGCCGCCTCCTCGAGTCGCAGCCGGTTCCACTCGACGTCGATGGCGTCGCGCTGGGCGCGCAGGTCCTGGAGCTGGGCGAAGTGCACCCGGGTCAGATACTTGGTATGGACCACGGCGATGGCCGAGACCACCACCATGAGCCCCAGCACCGCGGCGACCCAGAACTCAGCTCGCGCCATCGGCTGGGCTCCGCTCGGCCACCCGCATGATCGCGCTGCGCGCGCGCGGGTTGGACCCGGACTCGATCGCCGAGGGACGCTGCGCCTTGCCGAGCAGGCGCAGCCGCCCCGGGGCCGGGGCGCCGGTCACCGGCACGCCCTTGGGCAACACCGCGCCGCGCGACTCGCGACGCATGAAGTGCTTGACGATGCGGTCCTCCAGCGAGTGGAAGCTGATCACCACCAGCCGCCCGCCGGGGGCGAGCAGCTCGCAGACCTGGTCGAGACAGCGCTCGATCTCGCCGAGCTCGTCGTTGACCTGGATGCGCAGCGCCTGGAAGGTGCGGGTGGCCGGGTGCTTGCCCGGCTCGCGCCGCCCCGGCTGGGCGCGATCGACCAGCGCGGCAAGCTCGGCGGTGGTGCGCAGCGGGGCCTCGGCGCGACGCTCGCAGATCGCACGCGCGATCCGCTTGGCGAAGCGTTCCTCGCCGAACTCGCGCAATACGCGCGCGATCTCCTGCTGTTCGGCACGCATCAGCCAGTCCGCGGCCGACTCGCCCCGGCTCGGGTCCATGCGCATGTCGAGCGGCCCGTCGGCGCTGAAGCTGAAGCCGCGCTCGGCGGTATCGAGCTGCGGCGAGGAGACGCCGAGATCGAGCAGGATGCCGTTGAGCGGTTCGCTCTCGCCGGCCTCGGCAAGCGCCGCACCGATCCCGCCAAAGGCGCTGTGGAGGATGCGAAAGCGTGGGTCGTCGAGCGCGCGCGCGGCGGCGATCGCCTCGGGATCGCGGTCGAGCCCGATCAGCCGACCCGTCGGAGCCAGGCGCGCGAGCACGGCGCGACTGTGCCCGCCACGCCCGAAGGTGGCGTCGACATAGCGCCCGCCCGGTTCGGTCACCAGCGCGTTGACCGCCTCCTCGAGCAGCACCGAGCGATGAATGGTCTGGGAGTCCACGGGGACAGGGCGTGCAAGGGGCATGTGAGGGCTCACAGGGTGAAGGACCCGAGTCCGGCCGCGGCGGCCAGCTCGTCGATCGCGGTGTCATTCAGTGCCGCAGCGGTACGCGCGTTCCAGGCGTGCTCGTCCCACAGCTCGAACTTGGCCCCCTGACCGACGAAGGCGACCCGTTTGTCGAGCGTGGCGAAATCACGCAAATGCTGGGGCAACAGGATTCGACCCTGAGCATCCATTTCCACGTCTTGTGCATTCCCGATATAGAGGCGCTGGATGGCGCGTGCCGTGGCATCGAAGGCGGGGAGTGCGGCGAGTTTGTGCTCGATCGTCTCCCACTCGGGCTCCGGATAGAGCAACAGACAGCGGTCACGATCGACCGTCACGACCAGATGGGAATCACAGGCAGCACGCAGCCGTTCACGGTACCGGGCCGGTACCGCGAGACGCCCCTTGGCATCGAGATTGACGAGACTGACCCCCCGAAACACCGAGCGCCCCCGCGGCGAACCGCCTGGTTCCTGCTCCCTGATTCCCCACTCCCCCCCACTTGGCTCCCATGTTAGAGAGGGGTCTGGGGCCAGTCAAGGAAACGGTGGAGTTTATTCTTGGACAGTCAGCAACTTACGCCGGCAAGCTCGACCAGCGCCGAAGACCCGGTGAAAGGTTTTGATATCAAAAGGCTGGAGAATAAACTTCAGATCACGCTTTACCTTTCGACCAGGTCGAGCGCGAGCACTGAATGGGGACGGAGACGTAGATCGATGGAAGGAAGGGAGTCGGCCGATAAGCCGGGTTCTGTCGTGGACAGTCATTCATCTGGGACGCGCGTCGCCGCACGCCTCTAGCGACCTACCCGGGAACACGCGCGGGCCGCGCGCTGCGGTCGAAGCCGCGAGTTCCCCTATTTGGTCTTGCTCCGGGTGGGGTTTACCCTGCCACTGATGTTGCCACCAGCGCGGTGCGCTCTTACCGCACCATTTCACCCTTACCTCCCGTCCGAGGACGGGATCGGCGGTATCTTTTCTGCGGCACTTTCCGTGGACTCTCGCCCCCCAGGCGTTACCTGGCACCCTGCCCTATGGAGCCCGGACTTTCCTCCCCCGTCACCAGGACGGAAGCGACTGTCTGGCCGACTCCCAAGCAATCAGTATACCCGAGAACCATGCCTTAGGTCGCGCGGGATCGAGCGATCAGCCGCCAGCCCCCAGTAGGCGCCTGCCCTCACCATCGGGGGCCGAAGACAATCCGCTGTTGGCTGTTGGCTGTTGGCTGTTGGCTGTTGGCTGGCGGCTGGCGGCTGGAGGCTGGAGGCTGGAGGCTGGCGGCTGGCGGCTGGCGGCTGGCGGCTGGCGGCTGGCGGCTGGCGGCTGGCGGCTGGAGGCTGGAGGCTGGAGGCTGGAGGCTGGCGGCTGAAAGCCGCCCCCTACCCCTTCCCGCCCAGCTCCAGTTCGACGCCGAGACGGTAGAGGGCGTTGGTCTTGGCGCCGGTGATCTGCGCGGCGAGTGCGGCGGCGCGGCGCAGCGGCAGGGCCTCGGCGAGGATGCGCAGTACCCGCTCCTGTTCGGCGCGATCCGGGGCGGCCTCGCCGCGCTGGCCCTCGACCAGGATCACCAGCTCGCCGAGACGCTGCTCGGCATCGTCCTCCAGACGCTCGGCCAAGGCCGCCGGGGTGGCCGAGAGGAAGGTCTCGAAGCGCTTGGTCAGCTCGCGCCCGACCACCGCCCGGCGCTCGCCGAGCACCGCGGCCAGGTCACGCAGCGTCGCCACCGCGCGCTTGCCGCTCTCGTAGAGGATCAGGGTGCCGGGCTCGGCGAGGAGCGACTCGAACAGCGCCACGCGCTGCGACTGACCACGCGGCGGGAAACCGAGGAAGAGGAAGCGATCGCTCGGCAGCCCGGCGGCCGAGAGCGCGCAGATCAGTGCGCTCGGTCCCGGCACCGGCACCACCGTGAAGTCGGCCGCGCGTGCCGCATTCACCAGCTCGTAGCCCGGATCGCTCACCAATGGGGTCCCAGCATCCGAGACCAGTGCGACGTCGCGGCCCTCGCCGAGGGCCTCGAGCACCCGCGCGCAGCAGCCCTCGGCGTTGTGCTCGTGACAGGACACCAGGCGTGCCGAGATCCCCAGATGAGCGAGCAGCCGCCCGCTCTCCCGGGTATCCTCAGCGGCGATCAAATCGACCGCATTCAAGGTGTTACGCGCACGCTCCGAGATGTCGGCAAGATTGCCGATCGGCGTCGCCACCACGTATAGTACTCCGCGACCTCGTTCCATATCCCCCCACCTCCGCCGGCCACCGAGCGCAACGGAATCATGCAAAAGAACAAGAATCGCGCCCACCCCTCCCTGCTGTCCACCCCTGGCTTCCTGACCCTCCTGATCTTGCCACTGTTGCTCACCGCCTGTGCAGTCGATCCGATCTGGGAAGAGGGGCAGACGCTCTCCGAGGTCAGCGCCACCGAGCTCGGCCAGGCCAAGGCGCTGGCCGCCTCGGGGCGCTCGGCGCAGGCCGCCGAACGCTATCTGGCGCTGGCCGCCGAGTCCGAGCCGCCGGCCCGCGCCCAGCTGCGTCTCAAGGCCGCGCGCATCCTCCTCGCCGCCGGCGACACCGGCGCCGCGCGCAAGGCGCTCGCAGCCATCCGCCAGAGCGAGCTGAGCGCCGCCCAGCGCGAGCTGTTGCTGCTCACCGAGGCCGACCTGGAGCTGCTCGAGGGCCGACCGCGCGAGGCCGTCGCCCGGCTCGAACGGGTCCGTCACCGTGCCCTGCCCGAGGCGCTGCAGCTGCAGTACTACGGCATCCTGGCCTCGGCCGAGCGGCTGCTCGATCACCCGATCGCCGCGGCACGGGCGCTCGACATGATCGACACCCTGCTCGACCGACCGCAGGCACGGCTGGTCAACCAGGTCTCGCTGCTCTCGACCCTGTCACAAGCCGCCCCCGATCGGCTCGACACCCTCGCCCGCGAGGGCAAGGGCCGGATGCGCGGCTGGGTCGAGGTGCTGCGCCTGAGCGAGCGCTGGGGCAACGACGCCTCCGCGCTCGCCCGCGAGTACCGCGCCTGGCGCGCCGCGCACCCCAAGCACCCGGCACTGCCCGAGCTGGCCACCGCCTACGTCAGCCAGCTCGCCAGCGGCTATGCCAAGGACGACGTGCTGACCGTGCTGCTGCCGCGCGGCGGTCGCTTCGCCGGGGCGGCCACGGCGGTGCGCGACGGCATCGAGGCGGCGCGCGCGGCCGATGCCAGCGGACGCCGACCGGCGCTGCGCTTCGTCAACAGCACAGATCCCGGCGCGGTGCGCAGGCTCCATGCCCGCGCCGCCAAGGGCGGCGCCGACTATGTCATCGGTCCGCTGCAGAAGGCGAGCGTCGACGCGCTCTCGCGCGGCGGTCGGCTGAGCGTGCCGACCCTCGCGCTCAACGAGACCACCCATCGCGAGGGCCATGCCAGCGGCCTCTACCAGTTCTCGCTCTCGCCCGACGACGAGGCCGCCGAGGTCGCGCACAAGGCGCGCGGTGCCGGTCTCAGACGCGCCCTGGTGCTACGCCCCGAGGGACGCTGGGGCGAGCGTCTGGCGCGCGCCTTCAGCCATCAGTGGCAGGGACTCGGCGGCATCCTCGTCGCCGAGCGCACCGTCGACGCCAGCGACGCCGGCTATGCCCGACAGGTCACCGAGCTGACCCAAAACACCGCCGCCGATCTGGTGTTCCTGATCGCCACCCCGGATCTGGCGCGGCTGGTCAACCCGCTCATCACCAAGGCCAGCGCCGGACGGTTGCCGGTGATCGCCACCTCGCACGTCTACTCCGGCGGCTTCGAGCGGGTGCGCGACCGCGACCTGGTCGGGCTCTATTTCGTCGACATCCCCTGGATGCTCGGCGTCGGCGGCCAGGGACCGCTGTCGCGCTATCGGATGATGGCCGGGCTCGACAACACCCCGGACCCGCTCGCCAGGCTCTATGCCATGGGCATCGACGCCTACCGCCTGGCGCCGCGCATGGAGGACCTCGCCCGTCATCCCGGCAGCCTCTATCCCGGCCAGACCGGCGGGCTCTCGGTCGACGCCTCGGGACAGATCCGCCGTCGTCTCAGCCTCGCGCGCTTCACCGTCGACGGGCCGCGCCCGGTCGAGGTCGAGGCCCTGCGCGCGGCGCGCTGAGTCCCCGATGGCGCTGCTCCCGGGCAGACTCGGCGCGGCCAAGGAGCGGCTCGCCGAGCGCTATCTGCGCGCTCGCGGACTCACCACCGAGGCGCGCAACCATCGCTGCCGCTACGGTGAGATCGACCTGGTGATGCGCGACGGCGACACCCTGGTCTTCGTCGAGGTGCGCTATCGCCGCAGCGAGCGCTACGGCAGCCCGGCGGCGACCGTCGACGCGCGCAAGCAACGCCGTCTGGCGGCGGCGGCCGCGCACTACCTGCAGCGTCATCCGACCATGCTATGCTGCCGCTTCGATGTGGTCGCCATCAGCGGCCAGGACCAGATCCAGTGGGTGAAACATGCCTTCTCGCTCGACGCCTGAGCGCGCGCGCACGAGGCGCGCGGCAACCCTAGCGCTCGTTCTCGCCAGCAGCCTGCTCGGCGGCTGTGGTGCCCTGGTGGTCGGCGGCATCACCGTCGGCGCCGCCGCGCTCTACGACCGCCGGCCCTATTACGTGGTCATCGACGACCAGCAGATCGAGATGAACGCGATCAGCGCCATCCAGCAGGACCGGGAGCTGCAGGACCACGCCCGCATCTCGGTCACCAGCTACAACTACACGGTGCTGCTCACCGGTCAGGCCGAGCGCGCCGAACTCGCCCGGCGCGCGGCCGACAAGGTCCGTCGTCTGGCCAAGGTGCAGCGGGTGGTCGACGAGATCACCATCGGCCCGCGGGTGAGCCTGGCGCGCAAGTCCGAGGACGCCTACCTGACCTCGCGGGTCAAGCTGGCGCTGACCAAGGTCGACCTCGAGGACTTCGACGCCACCCGGGTAAAGGTGATCAGCGAGGACGGCGTGGTCTATCTGATGGGGCTGGTCAGCCCCGCCGAGGCCGATGCCGCGACCGAGAAGGCGCGCTATGTGCGCGGGGTCAAGCGCGTGGTGAAGCTCTTTGAATACCGTCCCACCGGCAACTGAACTGCCGCGCGCGCTGCGCGACCGGCTCGCCGCGATCGCCGGTCCCGGCAACCTGCTCACCGCCCCGGCCGACTGCTGGCCCTACGGCTACGACAACAGCCGCCGCCACGCCCTGCCCCAGGCGGTGGTGTTCGCCACCGACGAGGACCAGGTCGCCGCACTCGCCCGGCTCTGTCACGACACCGGCACGGTGCTGACCGCGCGCGGGCGCGGCACCGGCACATCCGGGGCCACGGTGCCCGATCACGGCGGCGTGGTGCTGTCGTTCGAGCGCATGGACCAGATCCTGCAGATCGACCCCGACAACCGCCTCGCGGTGGTCCAGCCCGGGGTGACCAACGGCGCGCTGCAGCAGGCGCTCGCCGCGTCCGGCTTCTTCTGGCCGCCGGACCCCTCCAGCGCCGCCACCTGCACCATCGGCGGCAACCTCGCCTACAACTCCGCCGGACCGCGCGCGGTCAAGTACGGCACCCCGCGCGACAACACCCTGGGACTGCGCGCCGTCGACGGTCGCGGTCGGGTGCTGCGCACCGGGGTCAAGACCACCAAGGGCGTGGTCGGCTACGACCTCACCCGGCTGCTGATCGGCTCCGAGGGCACCCTGGGGCTGATCACCGAGGCGACGCTGCGTCTCACCCCGCTGCCCGAGACCAAGCGCACCCTGCGCGTCACCTACGGCGACATCCACGGCGCCGCGGCGGCGGTCTCGGCGATCATGGCGCAGCCGATCACGCCCTGCGCGCTGGAGTTCATGGACGCGCGCGCCCTGGAGATGGTCAGCCGCTACGCCGGACTCGAACTGCCGGCGGGCGCCGGCGCGCTGCTGATGATCGAGGTCGACGGCCCCGAGGCCGGGATCGAGGCCGCGCTCGCGGCGGTGGCCGAGGCGGCGCGCGCGGGCGGGCCGATCGAGCTGCGCCGGGCCAACGGCGCCGCCGAGGTCGCCGCGCTGTGGAAGACGCGCAAGGCGCTGTCGCCGGCGCTGCGTCATGTCGCGCCGAAGAAGATCAACGAGGACGTGGTGGTGCCGGTCTCGCGCATGGGCGCGTTCATCGACGGACTCGACCGGCTCGGGCGCGAGCACGCCATCACCATCGTCAACTTCGGTCATGCCGGCAACGGCAACATCCACGTCAACCTGCTGATCGATCCCGACGACCCCGACGAGGTCGCCCGCGCCGCAACCTGTCTGGACGCGGTCTTCGCGCTGGTCATCGGGCTCGACGGCACCCTCTCGGGCGAGCACGGGGTGGGGCTGGAGAAGCGCGACTTCGTCGACCGCGAACTCGATCCGGTGGCGCTCGCGCTGATGCGCGAGATCAAACAGGTCTTCGACCCCGCCGGCATCCTCAACCCCGACAAGGGGCTGCCGCCCGTCGACTGAGCGAGACCGCTCAGACCTCCTCGATCGGTGCGGTCGCGACACGGTCGATGTCGCCCTCGCCGTCCGCGTCTGCGGCCGCCGCGCCGCCGCTCTCGTTCAAGACCCGCAACAGCACCTCGCGCTCGACGGCATCGAGACGCGTCTCCAGGGCCTCGAGATCGGCCGCGGCGCGCGCCTTGCGACAGACCGCACCGTGCAGCTCGATCAACAGTGCCTCGGCCAGCGGCGAACCACAGGCTGCGGCCTGACTCAGCCACAGCACCCCGCCGGCGTCATCGCGCTCGCCGCAGCGCCCGACCAACAGATCCCGCGCCAGCCAGCACATCGCATCGGCATACCCGGCACGCGCCGAGCGGGCGAACCAGTCGCGCGCGCTCCCCAGACGCTCGAGTTCGAGCAGCCGCAGCGCCAGGTCGCACTGCGCCTCGGCATCCCCGCGATCGGCGGCCAGCACCAGCGCCTGGGCCTCGGCATCGAGCACGCGGTCGGTCAGGGCCACCACCTCGGCCAGCGGCACCGAGGTGCGTCGACCCCGGCCCTCGCGAATCGCATGCAAGCGTCCGTCCTGGATATAGCGCCACAGGGTGCGCTTGGTCAGTCCGGTAATGGCGCTCGCGGTATCCAGACATACCGACGGCACAGCCCCTCCAAAACCTCAATTCAATAAACAAGACGACCAGTTTAAATCGCCGACACAGAGGGGCGCCAACTCACCATCAGAGTCACACTTCGCAATAGCGACATCACCAGATGTCACACCTTTGAGCAGTGACAGGCACGATCCCGAAAAACCTCAAAATCCGCCAGCGACAATGGCAGACAACCAGCAAAAAAGCCATCAATACATAGCGCCAAATAACAGATGAAGAGCAATTCAAACGACTCCTCATGAAAAATCACAGCAACCAGGAACAGCCCTCTAGACAACCATAGAAACAAAATCCAATCATTCGAATGAAAATTCACAGCGACCACAAGGCTTAAAAACCCCGCCGACCAAGCCATTCGCGCTTCCCGCTCGCGAACGGTGACGCTCGATCGACTGTCTCACCCCGCACCCGGACATCGTGACATCGTCTCACCCAACGGCGACGACAGGCCGAGCAGCGAATACGCACAATCAATCGCTTAAGGCATCATTGGAACTGGCCCGAAAGTTGTCTTGCATGGAGCAGATGCCAAGGCTTGTCGAGCACGCATCGCAGAGCGAACTCAACCCACAGAATGGAGAGCAGGAATGAAAAGACAGCAGTCGGGATTCACGCTCATCGAACTGATGATCGTCGTGGCGATCATCGGCGTCTTGGCAGCGATTGCCATGCCCGCCTATCAGGACTATGTCGCCAAGTCCCAGGTCGCAGCCGGGCTTGCGGAGATCACCCCCGGCAAGACCGAGATGGAGCTGATGGTCAACGAGGGGCGCACCCCTGACTTTGGCGATGTCACCGACCTCGGTCTCAAGGCCACCACCTCGAGCTGCACGGTCACGGCGGCCATCGCCGACACAGGGGTCGGCAACATCACCTGCACCCTGACCGGCAACCCCAAGATCATCGGCAAGACCATCGTCTGGAGTCGTGACGCCGCCGGGGACTGGACCTGCGCGTTCAGCGGCGACAAGAAGTTCGCCACCAAGGGCTGCCCGGCCTCCCCGTAAGCCTGGTGACAGGCTCGTCGAGACAGACCGAGCCAGCGCTGCCCCGGCACCAGGCCGGGGCAGACTTTTCAGGATGTCCCGACGTGAACCGCCAACCACACACAGGCCGGCTCGGTCGAGGTGGACTCGACCCGGTGCGGGGTCTGGGCGGGGATCAGTCGGTAGTCGCCGGCGCGCAGCCGCACCCGTTCGCCGTCGATCCACAGCACGGCCTCGCCCTGGAGCAGGCAGACCCACTCGTCGTGCGGCTGATCGTAGTCGACCGGCTCCGGGGTGGCGCTGCTGACGATACGCTCGATACGCGCCCCGGGACGGGCGAACAGGGTCTCGAAACGCTCGCCCTCGACGGGCGGGCGCAGGTCGTCGAGCAGGTTGCCCGCGCCGCTCACCCGCCGAGCACCATGGTCGCCAGCGCGCGCTGAATGGCGGCGACGTTCTCGCCGCCGCGGATCTCGCGCACCAGCGGCGTGGGGTCGCTGCCGATCCACAGCTTGAACTCGGCGTCGAGGTCGAAGTGGCCGGCGGTCTCGACCGCGAAGCGGGTGATCGAGCGATAGGGGATCGACTGGTACTCGACCTTGCGCCCGGTCAGCCCCTGCTTGTCGATCAGGATCAGCCGCGCGTCGGTGAAAACGAACTGGTCGCGCACCAGCTGGAAGGCCAGCTCGACCCGCTCCCCGTCGGCGAGGATCGGCGCCAGCTCCTCGCCGACGGCCTCGGCATCGCGACTGGCGGCATTGCCGGTGATGGCACTCAACAGCCCCATGATCTGATCTCCCCCTTGGATGCGTGCTACCGACCCGGACGCACCAGTGCGCCGAGCCCCATGGATTCGAGTTCGTCGAGCAGCAGTCGGCGCACCGAGGCGCCGTCCTCGCACTGCAGCGTCATCTGCAGCACCTCGCGCGCGCGGGCGCGACTGATGCTGCGGATCACCCGCTTGACCCGCAACAGGCTGCCCGCGCCCATGCTCAGGCTGTGCACGCCCATGCCGAGCAGCAGGAAGATCGCCAGCGGGTCGCCGGCCATCTCGCCACAGACGCTGACCTCGCGCCCGTGCACCCGCGCACCGGAGACGATCTGCATCAGCGCGCGCAGCACCGCCGGGTGGAATTCGTCATACAGCTCGGCCACGTGCGGGTTGTTGCGATCGACCGCGAGCAGGTACTGGGTGAGGTCGTTGGTGCCGACCGAGAGGAAGTCGACCCGACGCGCCAGCGAATCGATCAGATAGACCGCCGCCGGCACCTCGATCATCACCCCCACCGGCGGCATGTGCACCTGGTAGCCCTCCTCGCGCAGCTCGTCGTGGGCGCGATGGATGAGCTGCAGCGCATCCTCCAGCTCGGTGATGGTGCTGATCATCGGCAGCAGCAGCTGCAGGTTGTCGAGCCCCACGGCGGCGCGCAGGATGGCGCGCACCTGGGCGAGGAAGATCTCGGGGTGATCGAGGGTGATGCGTACCCCGCGCCAGCCGAGGAAGGGGTTGCTCTCCTGCATCGGGAAATAGGGCAGCGGCTTGTCGCCGCCGATGTCGAGGGTGCGGATGGTCACCGGGCGCGGCGCGAACAGCTCCAGCACCTGACGGTAGTTGGCCATCTGCGCCGCCTCGCCGGGGAAGCTGTCGCGCACCAGGAAGGGCAGCTCGGTGCGGTAGAGCCCGACCCCGGCCGACTCCTCGATGCCCAGCGGACGGCTCTCGGAGACCAGACCGGTGTTGAGATAGAGCGGCACCTGATAACCGTCGGTGGTCTCGGCCGGGAGGTGGCAGAGCGCCTTGAGTTCATTGGTGAGGGCGACGTCGTCCTCGGCCAGACGCAGGTATTCGGTGCGCACCGCCGGTGTCGGCGAGACATAGACGCGACCGCGATAGCCGTCGACGATCATCTCGCGCCCCTCGACCCGGCTCACCGGCAGGTCGGAGACCCCCATCGCCGCCGGGATGCCCATGCTGCGGGCGAGGATGCCGACGTGGGACGAGCCCGAACCCTTGGTCGAGACGATGCCGGCGAGGCGCTCGCGCGGCACCTCGGCGATCTGCAGCGCGCTGATCTCCTCGCCGACGAGGATGGTCTGCTCGGCATAACGCAAGGGGTCGACGGTGCGGTTCTGCAGGTGCATGAGGATACAGCGCCCGAGATCGCGGATGTCCGAGGCGCGCTCGCGCAGATAGGCGTCATCCATGGCGTCGAACACCCGGGTGTGCTCGGCGATGGTCTCGCGCAGCGCGCCCGGCGCCCAGTTGCCGGCGCGGATGCGCCCGATGGTGCCGTCGACCAGGGTGTCGCTCTCGAGCATCAGCCGCCAGGCATCGAACAGCGCC
Source organism: Marichromatium sp. AB32 (assembly GCF_003718675.1). Lineage (NCBI taxonomy): Bacteria > Pseudomonadati > Pseudomonadota > Gammaproteobacteria > Chromatiales > Chromatiaceae > Marichromatium > Marichromatium sp. AB32. Next base: position 6,220 of record NZ_RHFJ01000003.1, on the reverse strand, counting down.
ATATCCTCGGCGCCGAGATGACTGTGGGTGTGGCTGGCGAAGCGGTCGAGATCGGCCGCAACCTGATCGAGCGCCTCGCGGAAGTGGTCGATCTCACCCTCGACGCCCTCGGGGACGCGATCGGGCACGGCGTCGAGATCGGCCGGTGGATAGACCACCACCGCCTGCCCCAGCCCGACCCCCGGCGAGGCGGCCAGCCCGGGCAGGAAGCGCTGCGGGATGCCGTCGTCCTGCAACCGCGCCAGTTCGCCGCTGGTGCGGGCGAAGGTGATGGCGCCGGCGAGTTGCGAGGCCAGGGTGACGACGAAGGTGACCTCGGCGTCGTCGAAGTGACGCTTGTCGCGCTGGCGCAGCACCAGCACCCCGAGCACCTTGCGGTTCTGGATGATCGGGGCGCCGAGGAAGCCGTGATAGCTGGTCTCGCCGGTATCGGTGATGCACTGATAGCGCGGGTGGTTGAAGGCGTCGTCGAGGTTGATCGGCTCGGCGCGCTCGCTGACCAGACCGATCAGCCCGCGGCCCATCTCCAGGCGCACCCGACCGACCGCCGCGGCGCGCAGCCCGTCGCTGGCCTGGAGCACGTGGTGGCGTTTGTCGAAATCGTTGAGATAGACCGAGCAGACGTCGGCCCCGACGGCCAGCTTGACCCGCTGTACGATGATCCCCAGCGCCTGTTCGAGATCCCGGGCGTTGTTGACTTCCTGGACGATACGGCGCAGGGCTTCGAGCATAGAGGGAGCTGGACTCTAGAGAGATGGATGGATGAATCCGGGTCGGCAGACCCGTCGGCCGGGGTTGCAGAGACCTCCGGCCATGCCGCGACCGACTCAGCGGCGCCGCTGACGCAGCAGCGCGCCGCCGGCCGACTGGCGCGGTCGCTGACGCAGCTCGCGGGTCGGCGCGCCCTCGGGGTAGAGCGCGGGGGCAAGCTCCTCGAGCGCCTGCAGATAGACGTGGCGCTTGAAGTAGACGACCTCGGTGAGCGGCTGCCAGTAACGGACCCAGCGCCAGGCGTCGAACTCGGGCTTGTCGGAGTGATCGAGGCGGAAGGCGCCCTCGTCGCAGTCGACGCGGAGCATGAACCACACCTGCTTCTGCCCGATGCAGGTCGGGCCGCAATGACGGCGGATATAGCGCTTGGGGAGGTGATAGCGCAGCCAGCCGCGGGTGCTGCCGAGGATGGTGACCTGGTCGTGGTCGAGCCCGACCTCCTCCTGGAGTTCGCGGAACATCGCCTGCTCGGGGGTCTCGTCGGAGCGGATGCCGCCCTGCGGGAACTGCCAGGCGTTCTGTCCGATCCGCCGGCCCCAGAATAGACGGCGCTCCCGATTGCTCAGGATGATGCCTACGTTCGGTCTGAAGCCGTCGTGATCGATCACGTCACTCTGTCCCACTGGATCGCGCCTTCGCATTCTTCCATACCCCGTTGATAGCGGCAAGCGAAGACCCGAGTAAGCGTCTGCAAACCAAGGGCTTTCCCGTATACCGCGCACCGCCTCCCGGCACTGGCGCGGTGCGTGCTTGCAAGCATCCGGGGAATCCCGGACCATCGAGCGGCGGGCTCGCGCCCAAGGGGCGTCCCCTCTCCCGCAGCCCGCCCAACCCATCCACACCAACAGCCATCAGGATTCACCGCCCGATGCCACTAGCGATCTTCGATCTCGACAACACCCTGCTCGCCGGGGACTCCGATCACCTCTGGGGCGAGTACCTGGTCTCCCAGGGCATCGTCGACGGCGAGCATTACGCCCGTGAGAATACCCGTTTCTACCACGACTACCGCAACGGCACGCTCGACATCGACGCCTTCCTGCGCTTCACCCTGCGGCCACTGAGCGAGCTGCCGCGCGAACGCCTCGAGGCGCTGCGCGCCGACTTCCTCGACACCTGCATCGCCCCGATCATGCTCGAGCAGGCGCATGCGCTGATCGCGCGTCACCGCGACGCCGGCGACACCCCGATGATCATCACCGCCACCAACGCCTTCATCACCGCGCCGATCGCCGCGCGCTTCGACATCCCGCACCTGCTCGCCACCCTGCCGGCCGAGCGCGACGGGCGCTATACCGGCGAGGTCGAGGGCACCCCGACCTTCCGCGAGGGCAAGGTCGAGCGACTCACCGCCTGGCTCGCCGAGCACGATCGCGACCTCGCCGGCAGCCACTTCTACAGCGACTCGCACAACGACCTGCCGCTGCTCGAGCAGGTCGAGCACCCGGTCGCGGTCGATCCCGACCCGCAACTGCGCGCCACCGCCGAGGCCCGCGGCTGGCCGGTGATCTCGCTGCGCGACTGACCCACCAAAGTCGTCCGGCGGTCTTCATGCTGGCGTCATCTCACCCACACCGCCCCGCAACAGTCGCGACCTACCATCACCCTCTCAGTCAATCAGGGAAACAGCAGAGGGTCTGCAATGGTCGCATCCGCGTCTGCGTCGGTCGTCAAGCGCACCGAACGTCTCTACGTCGAACTGGCCTCGTCCACACCAGAAATCCGCGAGGCCCTGGCCCTGCGTCATCGGGTGTTCGCCGGCGAGATGGGAGCGACGCTCGACAGCCTCACCCCAGGGCTCGACGAGGATGCCTTCGATGCCTATTGCCAGCATCTGCTGGTCCGCGAGGGGCGCACCGGACGCATCATCGGCTGCACCCGACTGTTGCTCGACAACCAGGCGGCCCGGCTCGGACGCTTCTACTCCGAGGGCGAGTTCCGGCTCGACCCGGTGTTGGCGCTGCCCGGGCGCAAGCTCGAGATCGGGCGCACCTGCATCGACCCGGCCTATCGCCAGGGTCCGGCGATCGCGGTGTTGTGGTCGGGACTGGCCGGCTTCATCCATCTCCATGGGGTGGACTATCTGTTCGGCTGCGCCAGCGTGCCGCTCGGCGAGCACGATCTGCAGGCGGCGGCGATCATGAACCGGCTGCGCCGCCAGGCGCTGGCGCCGGAGACGCTGCGGGTCACCCCGCGCGCGCCGCTGCACACCGAACACGCCTCGGACGACAACCTCGACGCCCCGCTGCCGGCGCTGCTGCGCGCCTATGTCAGGCTCGGCGCCAAGGCATGCGGCGAACCCTGTCGCGACCCCGACTTCGGCGTCGCGGACGTACTGATGCTGCTCAATGTCGATGAACTCAACCCAAGCTACTCCAGACACTTCCTCGAACGCGCCGCGCAATCCTGAGCGGGCCGGCGTGCTGACGACCGGCTGGCGCCTGCTGCGCCTGATCGAGCACCTGATCACCGGAACCATGATCGGTCTTTGGATCCATCTACTCGATCGCCTCGGCCATCCACCGGCCTGGACCGCGCGCGCGGTGCGCTGGTGGAATCGGCGGCTGTGCCGGGTGCTCGGCCTCACCCTGGAGGTCAGCGGCCGGGTCGCACCGGGCGCGCTGGTGGTCGCCAATCACGTCTCCTGGCTCGACGTGCCGGTGCTCGGCGCCCAGGGCGAGATGGGCTTCCTGTCGAAGTCAGAGGTGCGGCGCTGGCCGCTGATCGGCTGGCTGGCGCGCCTCGCCGGCACCCATTTCATCGTCCGCGGCGCCCACCAGACCGAACAGGTGATGCAGGGCATCGCCGATGACCTGCGCGGCGGTCGCGCGGTGGTGATCTTCCCCGAAGGCACCACCAGCGACGGCCAGGGACTGCGCCGTTTCCACCCACGGCTGTTCGCGCTCGCCCAGATCCCCGGCACCCGGGTTCAGCCGGTGGCCATCCGCTACCAGCACGCCGACCACCCGGCCCCCGAGCGCGCCGCCGCCTACACCGACGACGACAACCTGGTCCTCAGCCTGCTGCGCATCGTGCGTCACCCGGCGCTGCAGGTCAGGATCGAGTGTCTGGCGCCACTGGCGCCGGCGCCGAGCGCAAGACGTCATGAACTGGCCGAGCAGACCCGCACGGCCATTGCCCGATCACTGGACCTGCAGCCCGAAGCCGCCTGAGCCATGAACACCACCGCCCCCCGACCCACCGTGTTGAGTGTCGCCATCGTCACCGAGACCTACCCCCCGGAGATCAACGGCGTGGCGCACACCATGCGTCACCTCGCCGAGGGGCTGATGGCGCGCGGTCACCGGGTCAGGGTGGTGCGTCCGCGCCAACGCGACGAGTCGGGCGCAACCCCGATCGAGATCGTGGTCCCCGGACTGCCGATCCCCGGCTATCGCGGACTGCGCTTCGGTCTGCCGGTCTACTGGCGGCTGCGCCGATTGTGGCGCCGCACCCGCCCGGACCTGGTCTATATCGCCACCCAGGGACCTCTCGGGCACGCCGCGCTCGCCGCGGCGCGCTCACTCGGGGTGGCGACGGTCACCGGCTTCCACACCCAGTTCCACCAATACAGCCAGCACTATGGGCTGGGCATGCTCACCCGCCCGATCGTCGCCACGCTGCGCCGCTTCCACAACCGCTCTCAGGCCACCCTGGTGCCCACCGAGGCGCTGCGCGAGACGCTCACCGTCTCCGGTTTCACCAATGTCCATGTGTTCGGGCGCGGGGTCGACATCGAGCGCTTCTCGCCGCGCTGGCGCGACCCGGCGCTGCGCCGCGCCTGGGGCTGCGAGACGGACGACCTGGCGGTGCTCTATGTCGGACGGATCGCCGCGGAGAAGAACCTCGAGCTGGCCTGCGCCGCCTTCGAGGCGATCCGCACCGAGCACCCGAGCGCGCGCTTCGTGCTCGTCGGCGACGGGCCGGAGCTGGCACCGCTGCGCCGCAGCGCCCCCGACTATGTCTGCACCGGGGCGAAGACCGGCCAGGCGCTCTCGGCGCACTATGCCTCGGGCGACCTGTTCCTGTTCCCCAGCGAGACCGAGACCTTCGGCAACGTGGTCACCGAGGCGATGGCCAGCGGCCTGGCGGTGATCGCCTACGACGATGCCGCCGCACACACATACATTGACCCCTGGCGAAACGGCGTTACAGTGCCGTTAGGCGAGCGCGACGACTACCTCCGGGCCGCCCGCGAGGCGGCGAGCGATCGCGCGCGACTGCGCCGGATCGGCGAGGCGGCCCGTCACGACGCCGAGGGCATGAGTTGGGAACGCGTCCTCGAGGGGCTCGAGGAGCGACTGATCGAAGTCATCCATCGACAGCGTCGCAGCGGAGACTTGTCATGCAGATGTGGCTACAACACCTGAACGACCTGGAGACGACGCTCTGCCGAGCCTGCAGCCGCCCGAGCCGGCGGCAGTGGATCCAGCGCAGCTTCGCCCTGATCAGCCGGCTCGGCGACGGTATCTTCTGGTACAGCCTGATCGCACTGCTGCCACTGACCCACGGCGCCTACGGGCTGCAGACCAGTCTGCACATGCTGCTCACCGGCGGGGTGGCACTGGCGCTCTACAAATCGCTCAAGCGTTTCACCCGCCGCGAGCGTCCCTGCAACCATGCCAGCGACATCGTCGCACTGGTGCCGCCACTCGACCGCTACAGCTTCCCCTCGGGGCACACCCTGCACGCGGTGGTCTTCACCATGGTGGCGATCCACTACTTCCCCCAACTCGCCTGGATCCTGGTGCCCTTCACCCTGCTGGTGGCCGGCTCGCGGGTGATCCTCGGGCTGCACTACCCGAGCGACGTGCTGGTGGCCACCGGCATCGGCCTGCTGCTCGCCGACACCAGCCTGGCGCTGCTCGGCTAGCCCGCGCCTCACGCCCCCCAGAACGCAAAACAGGACGCCGGGCTTGCGCCCGGCGTCCTGTCGTTCGCCCCGCCAAGGGGGCGATCAGGCTTGACCCTGCTTACTTCGAGGCGGGCTGAGCCGGCTGCGCGGGCTGAGCCGGCATGGGAGCGCCATAGGGGGCACCGTAAGGTGCGCCGTAGGGCGCTGCGTAGGGGCCGCCGTAGTAGGGCGCGCCGTAACCGTAGTAGGGGTAGCCGCCGTAGTAGGGGTTGTCGTAGCCATAGCCGTAACCACGACCATAGCCGCGACCGCGACCATAACCGCGACCACCGCCGCTCATGTTCATGTTGAAGTCGCCCCAGCCGTCACCGAACATGTCGTTGAACATGTCGCCGAAGCCGGAACCATAGCCCGGGCCGTAACCACCGCCCGGCCCCCACCAGGCAGAAGCGGAAGCGGAGGCACCCAGGAGGGCAGCGACTGCAGCGGCGGTAGCAAGCTTTTTCATTGATCTCTCCGGTCGTTGGAATTCGATCTGATGGCAAACCCGGTCGCCGCAAGCGGCGACGACGGAATGGATTATATTAGAAAATA